>PTKB01000028.1 GCA_002937555.1 Alphaproteobacteria bacterium MarineAlpha10_Bin2
CGGCGCCTGCAATCCGTGCAACCCATGTGCAGCGGCGAACCCGTGCAACCCGTGCGGCGCCTGTAACCCTTGCAACCCCTGCGCCGGGGCGAATCCGTGCGGAGCCTGCGGCGCCTGCAATCCTTGTGCAGCGGGCGGCACTTATTCGGACAAATGTGCGGTTCCACGGCTGGTCAAGGCAGCGCTCTGTAATCCGTGCGCGGCAGCGAACCCGTGCAGCCCGTGCGGCGCTTGCAATCCGTGCAATCAGTGCGCAGCGGCAAATCCTTGCAACCCGTGCGGCGCCTGTAATCCGTGCAATCCTTGCGCGGCGGCGAACCCGTGCAACCCGTGCGGCGCTTGCAATCCGTGCAATCCTTGCGGTGGCGCGCCGACGCCGCAGTTGACGGATGCGGAAGCCAGCGCCGCGTTCGATTGCATCAAAGACGATTTGGTCGCGGCCTATGTCAAGTCCGGTGTCGAGCTTAGCGGCAAATATCAGGGCTGGAACCGCTACAGCACGGTTCCCTATCTCTCGGATGCGCACGGCCTTCGCTACGTCCACAACTACACCAACGACACAGGCAGCGCGTACGGCAAATATGAGGACGCCGGCGACATGCCGCCCGGAACCCTAGCGATAAAGGAAAGCTTTGTGCTTTCGAGCGATGGGCGGATCGGCGTCGGCCCGCTGTTCGTCATGGAGAAACACGCGCCCGGAACATTCCCAGACCGGCGCGATTGGTTCTATTCCATGATCATGCCCAATGGCGCGGTTCAGGACGCCAAGGCGATTCAGAAATTTTGCAACGATTGCCACATTATCGCCGGCGATGAAGACGACAACTTGATGTTCCTGCCGGATTGATGTTCCTGCCGGACGAATACCGCGTGGGCGCGAATTAATCCGGCTCGACCTACCGGATATATCGCCCTGCCAAGGAGACCAACATGCGATTGCCGCTCACAGTTCTCGTTTTCGCGCTGTTCCTGTTACCGCTCGCCGCTCATGCCGGCAGCGACCACATCATCACGCAGAAGGGCAAGAAGTTCAGCCCCGGGGAAATTAGCATCAAGGCCGGCGACACGGTGACGTTCGTGAACGACGACAAAACGCGCCATAACGTCTATTCGAGAACCAAGGGCCACAAGTTCAAGATCAAGAAACAGAAGCCCGGCGATGAAGATTCAATAACGTTCGACAGCGCCGGTGCGATCGATGTGCGCTGCGCCATTCATCCTAAAATGAAGCTGGTGATAAACGTCAGCGACTGACCGCCGCCAAAGCGACGGGAAGGCGGAGGGCGCCGCCTCCCCTCGCTAATACTGCACGCGATTGGTGAGCGCGCCGTCGACGACGAGATTGGTGCCGGTGATGAAAGTGGCGATGGGGCTCGCCAGGAATACGCTGGCGGTGGCGACTTCTTCCGCCGTCGCCATGCGGCCGGTCTTGTTGAGGCTGAGCGCCTTGCTGTACAGGTCCGGGATGTTGTTTTTGATCATTTCCCACACGCCACCCTCGAAATAGGTATTGCCCGGCGATACCGAATTGACGCGGATGTTCTTGCCGGCCAATTCGCAGGCCAGGGTTTTGGCGTAATGGATGAGCGCCGCCTTGAAAGCGCCGTAAGGCCCGGCGGCGAAATCGATCTCGACGCCCGAGACACTGGAAATTATGACGATTGAGCCGGCGTCGGATTTCTCCAATATCGGCAGCGCCGCTTCCACCGCATTCACGGTATGCAGCAAATCGACTTCGAATTCGGCGCGCCACGAATCCTCGTTGCGCTCAATCGCCAAGGCGCTGACATTGGGGACGACGATGTCGAGGCCGCCGAGCGCTTCGGCGCAATCGGTCACCCATTGCCTGACGGCGGCGCCGTCGCGCACGTCGACTGCGCTGCCGCAGGCGTCGACGCCCTTGGCCTTCAGCGCCGCGACTGCCGCATCCACTTCCTCACCATTGCGCGCGCAAATACCGACATTGCAGCCTTCGTCCGCCAGCAGATTGGCGATGGCGCGGCCAATGCCTTTGGTGCCGCCCGTGATAATTGCCTTGCGGCCCTTCAAACCCAAATCCATGGTAATTCTCCTCCCTTTAAGCTCGGTTGCGGCCCGGCGCGCGGGCGCTGCATTTTTGTCCCTCAGCAGCCTCATCGTGCAAGACACAGAAGGTTGTGCCGGATAATATGCGCCAACACAACGCCCTAGGGAGTAAAAAAATGGAATTCGGATTCAACGTGCCCAACAGCGGCATTCTTGCCAATCCCGGCGACATTAAAACCATTTCTCAGCGTGGCGAGGAGCTCGGATTCACGATCTTGGCGATTCCCGACCATATTGTTTTTCCGCGCAGTATTTCCTCGCGCTATCCCTATTCCGCCGATGGTGCGTTTACCTTCGCACCGAATTTCGAAGGCGATTTTCTCGAGCCCCTGGCGCTGATGGCGCATCTCGCCGCCATTACCACCAAAGCGCGGATCCTGACCTCCGTCATGGTGGTGCCTTACCGCGATCCGATCCTCACCGCCAAGCTGGTGTCGACGATCGATGTCATGTCGGGCGGCCGCGTCACGCTCGGCTGCGGCGCCGGCTGGATGGAAGAGGAGTTCGTCGCGGTGAACGCACCACCGTTCAAGGAGCGCGGCAAGGTGACGGACGAATACATCAAAGCGTTCCGCGAATTGTGGAGCGCCGACAATCCGACTTTCAAAGGCGACTATACGGAGTTTTCCGACATCTTCTTCGCGCCCAAGCCGGTGCAATCGCCGCATCCGCCGATTTGGATCGGCGGCGAAAGCATGCCGGCCATCCGCCGCACGGCGCGCCTCGGCGACGCCTGGTATCCGATCGGCTGCAATCCGCACCATCCGCTGGACACCATTGAAAAATTCTCCGCCCGCCTCGATACCCTCAAGGCGGAAGCGGAGAAAATCGACCGCGACCCGGCGACCATCGACCTCGCATTCTGGGCCGTGTGGTTTGGCGGCGATACGCCGACCATGCTGGAAAGCGGCGAGCGCATGGTGCTGACCGGGAGCGCCGAGGATATCGCGGGCGATATCAAAGCCTTCGAGGCGCTTGGCGTGCGCCATGTTTTGTTTAACTTCCTCGGCGCCACTCTCGAAGACTCGCTTGCCAATATGGAAGGCTTCGCCGCCGACGTCATGCCATTGGTGCGCTAAAACCAGGCACCGTAAGCGACCGGCAAATGAGTTTTCCTTCACGCGGGCCGCTGGAAATCGGCTTTCAGAACGTGCAGCCGCCGGCGGGTGCGGACGGCGGGTTTCAGATTGCCGATTTCGAGACTACCCGGCGCCTTGTCCAGGCGTTGGAGCGCAACGGCTTTCACGCCATGTGGGCGGGCGATCATTTGGCCTTTGCCCAACCCATTTTGGACCCGTTGATTCAACTCTCGCAGGCTTCGGCGATTTCTCAGCGTCTCAAGCTTGGCACGGCGGTCTTCCTACTGCCGCTGCGCCACCCCGCAACCATCGCCAAACAGGTGGCGACTCTCGACCTGCTGTCATCGGGGCGGGTCATATTTGGCGTCGGTGTCGGCGGCGAGTTTCCCGGTGAATTCGCCTTGAGCGGCGTGGCGGTGAATGAGCGTGGCGCGCGCCTCAGCGAAGGCATCGATGTCCTGCGCAAATTATGGAGCGGGAAGCCGGTCGCCAACGACGGAAAGTTCTATCCCTTTCCCGAAGTTGAGATGCTGCCGGCACCGCACACACCCGGCGGCCCGCCGATCTGGTGTGGCGGGCGCAAGGAGCCGGCGCTAAGGCGTGCCGGGCGCATGGCCGATGGCTGGCTTTCCTATGTGGTGACGCCGGATCAATACCGTGCGGCACTGGAAACCATCGCCGGCGCCGCAGAAGAAGCGGACCGCGATCTCTCCAAATTCGGAACCGGGCATCTCCTCTTCGTGCGCCTGGCCAAAGATTACGAAAGCGCGCTGAGCTATGCGACGGAGAAGCTGAGCGCGCGCTACGCCATGGATTTCAGCAAGCCGGCCAAACGCTACTGCGCCCTCGGCACCGCCGAACAGGTGGCTGAATCGATTCGCGAATTCCATGCCGCGGGCGTGCGCCACCTGGTGGTGGACTTTATCGCCGAACGTTCCGATCAATTGGAGCAGATCGATTATTTCGGCGAGGCGGTGATGCCGCTGCTCGCCGATTTGATAACGCGCTAAGCCGGTTTCTTGACCGCCGGCAGGCGCACCGTTACCTCCGTGCCTTCTCCCGGCGCGCTCTTCATATGGAGCGTACCGCCATGGCCCTCGACCAACAGCTTCGCCAGCGGCAAGCCAAGGCCGGTGCCTTCGAAGCGCCGCTCCAGACTGCTGTCTACCTGGGTGAACGGCAGCATCGCCTGTTCAATCTCCTGCTCCGACATGCCGATGCCGTCATCGACGATGGAAATCAACACATCCTCTGCCCCCGCCTCCGCGTGCACGCCGACATGACCGCCTTCAGGCGTGAACTTGACCGCGTTGGACAACAGATTGACGAATATCTGCAACAGCCTTTGTTCGCTCGCCCGTACCGCCGGCATGGCGCTGAGATCGGCGACGTCGATCATCACGCCGCTTGATTCACCGCTGCCGCGGACAATCGTCACAGCTTGCGATATTGCCTTGTCGAGCGCGACCGGCGCGGTGTCGAATTCGAGCTTGCCGGCCTCCACTTTGGAGAGATCGAGAATATCGTTGATGATCGACAGCAGGTGCTGGCCGGAGCCGTGAATGTGATCGGCATATTCGTTGTATTTTTGGTGCCCGAGGTCGCCGAACACTTTCTCCATCATCGCCTCGGAAAATCCGATGATCGCATTCAAGGGCGTGCGCAATTCATGGCTGATGGTGGCGAGGAAATCGGATTTTGATTTGCTCGACAATTCGGCCTCGCGCGCGGCGGCGGCGAGCTGGCGCCGTTCGTCCTGGATTTGCCCGGCCATGCTGTTGAAGGCCATGCCGAGCTCGCGATATTCGCGCGGCGTAACATCGGGAAAATTCGGCACCCGCGCCTCCAAATCGCCCTTGCCGATCCGCCCCGCTGCGCCGACCACTGCGGATATGGGGCGGATAAGAAGACCGGAAAGCAACCATCCCAAAAGCGCCGCCAGAACGACACCGCCGACCATGATGCCGATTTGCGCGCCGCGCGAGGCGGCGGCTCTGTCGCGCAGTTCATCCAGCGGCTGCGGCACCATGACGCCCCAGCCGACGCCCGGAACAACGGTGTATCCGGTGATCATATCGGCTTTCACGGCGGGGGAATAAAACTCCGTCACGCCGCTTTCGCCCTGGATCATGTGCCCCACCGGCTTGACCCGGGCAATGTTTTTCATCTCCTTGGACCAGTTCGGATTGGGATGGGCAATGATACTTCCGCTGCTGTCGACAATCGCCGCATGCCCGCGTTCGCCGAAGGTAATCTGACCCTGCAGTTTGGCGATGTAGGTAATCCCCATGGCGCCAATCGCGGTGTCTCCGTCGGGCAACTTCTCGACCAAATAAATTGTCGGCCGCCTCTCGGCATCCGCCATGACATTGCTGAAGTGCCGGCCTTTCTCGGTGATCAGCGGCGCCAAGGCGGTAAGACCGTCTTGCGGCAAAATATTCTCATCTACCCCGTTATGGTGCAGCGATGATATGACGCGTCCGGCGGGTGAGATGATCGCGAAATGCCGAAAATCGAGAGATTCGGCGAGCTCAGTGGCGCCCTCGGGCCAACTATTCAGCGATCGGGACTAGACCAGAAAATCAAATAACGCCGCCGCGTCATGGGTATAGAGTTCTAGCGCGTTGGTAATATTCTTGGCCAGCAGCAAGTGCTTTTCTTCGACCGAAGATAGCTCGCGCAAATAAGAGGTACGCTCGACCCACAGCCCGATAAACAGAACCGGGACAATGGCGATCAAAGTAAATGTCGCTGTGAGCGTGTAACGCAACCGAATCTTCAAGCAATTCTCCTAGTATTGCGTTGTTGCCGGGCGCGAGCCTCATCAATTAAACATACATGTTTACAGCGTCTTAAGATCGGTTTTTCTCTAAGAATTTTAACAGTGTCGAAAAATATTCGCTGGGCTCTTCCCACATCGGCAGATGCGAAGAATTTTTGAATACTTTGATTTCGGAATTCGGCAAGGCGTCGTGCATTTTCTGCGAACACGCCGGCGTCAGTTCGTCATGCATGCCGCACAGCACCAGCGCCGGCTGCCGTATGCGCGGCAAATCGGCGATGCGGTTCCAGTCCTTGATACTGCCGGTGTAACAAAACTCATTGGGGCCCTGAATGGCGTTGTAAGGCCCCATGTTCCAATCCGAGAGCGAGCGGTTGACCGCATCCGGCCAAATATCCAGGCGGCACACATGGCGGTAGTTCAGGAGCGTAATCGCGCCCTGATACTCCGGGTGATCAAGGGTGTCTTCAGCTTCGTGACGTTGCATCATGGCCTCGGTCTCCGGCCCGAGCGCCTGACGCAGTCGCTTCAACTCGCTCACCAGGTGGGGAATGTCGGCGGCGCCGTCGGCCAGCGTGATGGTTTTGAAACTGTCCGGATAGGTCAGCGCATATTCGATGCCGAGCCAGGTCCCCCAGGATTGCCCATAGAGATGCACCTTGCCTAGATTGAGCGCGCTGCGAACCGTTTCGACTTCTTCGACATAGCGCTCGATGGTCCACAGCGCATCATCCTCTGGCCGGTCGGAACTGCCGCAGCCGAGTTGGTCGAACGCCACCACCCGATAGCCCTTGTCGGCGAGCCAGGAATGGGAGTCGCGCACATAGTCGCACGGCAGGCCGGGGCCGCCGTTCAGGCAAAACAACACCTCATCGCCGGCGCCAAAGCTATACGCCATGACGTTGAAACCATCGACGTCGACAGTGATGGTTTCGTCCGGTTTGCGTTCATCCATCATGATCGCGTTCCTTCTTTCATATCGAAACGGCTGGCAATTTAAGCATAATCGGAGCGCCAGGGGTGGACCAGCGATACGAAGGGGTATGAACATGATCGACACCCACAAGACTGCCGGAGAGAAACGCACGGCCTTTCGCCAAAAGCTGGCGCAAGGCAGCTTGATGCGGTTTCCCGGCGCTTTCTCGCCACTGGTGGCGATGCTGGTGGAACAGGCCGGCTTCGACGGCGTTTATATTTCCGGCGCCGGCATCGCGGCGGAAAATGGCCTGCCCGATATCGGCCTCACCAGCCAGGAGGAAGTCGTCGCGCGCGCCCACCACATCGCCCGGGTAAGCGATCTGCCGACGATTGTCGACATCGATACCGGTTTCGGCGACGCCATGAACGCCGCGCGCACGATTGCCCGTCTCGATGAATTGGGCCTCGCCGGCTGCCATATGGAAGATCAGGTCCATCCCAAGCGCTGCGGCCATCTCGACAACAAGCGGTTGATCGGCACGGTGGAAATGTGCCGCAAGCTGCGCGCCGCCGCCGCGGCCAAGCGCGATGCCAATTTCCTGCTCATCGCGCGCACCGACGCGCGCGCGCCCGAAGGCTTGGACAGCGCCGTCGCGCGCGCCAAAGCCTATGCCGATTCCGGCGCCGACATGATCTTTCCCGAAGCGCTGCAAACGGAAGCCGAGTTCGAAACCTTCCGAGCCGCGATCGATCTGCCGCTGCTCGCCAATATGACTGAGTTCGGAAAATCACCGCTGCTCAGCACTGACCAGTTGGAAGCGCTCGGCTTCAATGTCGTCATTTATCCGATGACCCTCATGCGCCTGGCGCTGAGCGCCATCGATGATGGCCTTGCTGCGCTCAAACAGGAAGGCCAGCAATCCACGTTGGTCGAGCGCATGTGGACACGGAGCCGCCTTTACGAAGCGCTCGGCTACAGCGCCTACAATCAATTTGACCAGGACATCTTTAATTTCGAGCTCGACGTGAAAGATTAGGCCGTACGGGTCTCGCGAAGCGGGGCCGGCAAGGCTAAACTATCCGCCGCACTGGAACGACGAGTAAAACTTCATGCCTCTTGATCTTACCGGACAGGCGCTGGCGCGTTTTAAGGTTCTCGATCTGACGCGCTACCGTGCCGGCCCTACCGCGTCGCGCCAATTGGCCGATTGGGGCGCCGATGTGATCAAGATCGAAATGCCGCCGGTGCCGGGCGAAGATACCGAGGCCGATCCGGTCAAGGCGCGCCACGGCCCGGATTTTCAGAACCTGCACCGAAACAAACGCAGCCTCACGCTGAATTTGAAAGAGGCAGAGGGCTTGGAAATTTTCAAGCATCTGGCGGATGCGTCGGATGTGGTGATCGAAAATTATCGCCCCGACGTCAAACACCGTCTTGGTATCGACTACGAGACGCTCAGCGCCACCAACCCGCGGCTGGTCTATGCCAGCATTTCGGGCTTCGGCCAGGACGGCCCGTATGAGAAACGCCCCGGCTTCGATCAGATCGCGCAAGGCATGGGCGGCTTGATGTCGATCACCGGACTGCCCGGCCAGGGGCCGATGCGCGTCGGTATTCCGATCGCCGATCTCAGCGCCGGCATGTATTGCGCGCTTGGTATATTGGTGGCGCTGCTCGAGCGCGAGGTCTCCGGCCAGGGCCAGTGGGTGCAATCCTCCCTCCTCTCGGCGCAAATCTCGATGCTCGATTTTCAGGCCGCGCGTTGGCTGGTCGACCATGAAGTGCCGCCGCAAGCCGGCAACAATCATCCAACCACTATTCCGACTGGCGTCTATCCGACGTCCGACGGCCATATCAACATCGCCACGGCGGGCGGCGAAATTTACGAGCGCTTGTGCCGCGTGCTTGGCGACGAGGAATTGATCACCCATCCCGACTACGCCACCGGCAAGGCGCGCTCGGAGAACCGCAATGCCTTGAACGAACGGCTGAACGAATTGACGCGCAAAAAAACCAGCGCCGAATGGGTGGACATTCTCAACCAGGCCGGTGTGCCGTGCGGACCGATCTACAATATCGACGAGATGTTCGAGGACCCGCAAGTCAAGCATCTCGGCATGGCCGCGGCAGTCGATCACCCCACCCTCGGGCCGATTGAAATCGTCAACCAGGCCGCCTCGCTCAGCCGTACCCCCTTCCGCATCCACGCGCCAACCCCGGAACTGGGCCAGCACACGGATGAGATACTGGACGAACTCGGCGTGAGTGCTGGGGATATTTCCGCACTGAAGGAGCGCGGCGTTGTCTGAGGCGAAGCAAGCGTCTTACGGCGACAATATGATTGCCGAGAAGGACGGCGCCGTCGGCTGGATGATCTTCAACAATCCAGAGCGCCACAACGCACTTTCGTTCGATATGTGGGAGGCCATTCCGCGCATTCTCGATCGATTCGAGGCGGATGCGGAGGTCCGCGTTATCGTCCTCAAGGGAGCCGGCGAAAAGTCCTTCATCTCGGGCGCCGATATTTCCGAGTTCGACAAGAAACGCGCCAGTGCCGAGGCGGTGGCGCAATATGACCAGGTCGCGCATGAAGCGAGTAAGCGCCTGAGCCATGCCGCCAAGCCGACCATTGCCATGATCCGCGGCTATTGCATCGGCGGCGGCCTTGGCGTCGCGCTCAGCTGCGACATGCGCATCGCCAGTACCGGGTCACGCTTCGCCATTCCGGCCGCCAAGCTCGGCCTCGGCTACCGCGTGAGTTCTTTGCAGCCGCTAATCGCCCTGATCGGCCCCGCCTTCGCCAAAGAGATCATCATCACCGCGCGCCAATTCGATAGCGGCGAAGCGCTTGGTATGGGTCTGATCAACCGTGTCGTTGACGAAAAAGAGTTGGAAGACTTTACCGCCGATTATTGCCGGCGCATCGCCGCCAACGCGCCGCTCACAATGTTGGCGGCGAAACGCACGGTCGATGAAATTGCCCGCGCGCCCAGCGACCTCGACCATGAGCTTTGCGAGCGCCTCGTCGAGGAATGCTTTGCGAGTGAGGATTATGTCGAAGGACGGCGCGCCTTCATGGAAAAACGCAAGCCCAAATTTCAAGGGCGCTAAACGGAGTAAATCATGATCGTCGAACAAATTTGGACCGCCAACGCGTACCGCAATTTCAATTATCTCATCGCTTGCCCGGAGACCGGCGACGCGTTGGCGATCGATCCGCTCGATCACCAGAAATGCCTGGCCGCCGCCAAGGACAAGGGCTGGAACATCACCCAGGTGCTGAACACCCATGAGCATGGCGATCATACCGGCGGCAATAAGCAGGTGATCGCCGCGACCGGCGCCAAACTGCTTGCCCATGCCAACGCCAAGGACAGCATCCCCGGCATCGACCGCGGCTTGGGCGCCGGCGATATCATAAAGGTCGGCAATACGGTGGAACTGGAATCTCTCGACACGCCGGGGCACACCATGAGCCATGTCTGCCTGGTGTCGCACAGCGATACGCCGGCGCTATTCTGCGGCGATACCCTGTTCAACGCCGGCGCCGGAAACTGCCATTCGGGCGGCCATCCGGCGGAGCTCTACCAGACCTTTACCAGCCAATTGGCGAAGTTGCCGGACGAGACCCTGGTCTATCCGGGCCATGACTACATCTCCAACAATCTCGAATTCACCCTCGACCGCGAGCCCGACAACCAGGCCGCCAAGGCGCTGCTCGCCGATGTCGCCGGACAGAGCCCGGACGACCCGCTGGTCTCGACCCTGGCGCTGGAGAAAGAAGTAAACACGTTCTTTCGCCTGCACAGCCCAGCGGTGATGGCGCGCCTGCGCGAGGCATTCCCGGACTTGCCGGCGGAACTCGACGCCAAGACGGTATTTCTCAAGCTCCGGGAATTGCGTAATAGCTGGTAGGCCGCGTTACGCCGTTTCGAACAAGGCCTGCGCCATGAAGGTGGCGAAATCGATGTTGGCGCCGCAGATGATGACGCCGACGCGTTTGCCCTGAAGGCGTTCGCGTAGCGGTCCGGTCAATGCCGCTGTCGCGGCGGCGCCGGCCGGCTCCACCGCCAACTTCATTTCCGAGAACAGCAAACCCATGGCGCGGCGCAGCGCATCGTCGTCCACCAGGACGATCTCGTCGACATTCTGTTGGCAAAGCGCGAAGGAATAGGGCAGCGCGTAAGGTGCGCCGAGACTGTCGGCGATGGTGCGCACTTTCTCGATGGTTTGCGGCGAGCCGGCGCGGAAGCTGCGCAACATGCTGTCCGCGCCTTCGGGCTCGACGCCATAGATCTGGCAAGTGGGCTGCGCCAGCTTGAAGGCGCTGGCAACACCGGCGCAGAGGCCGCCGCCGCCGATCGGCACGATGAGCGCATCCAGTGCGGGCGCCTGATGCGCGAACTCGAGCCCGAGCGTTGCCGTGCCGAGCGCCGTCAACTCGCCCTCGAAGGGGTGGACGAAGGTGCGCCCCTCCTCCTTTTCGATTTGTTTGACGGTGTCGAAGGCTTGGTGGACGTCGTCGGCAAAGACGATCTCGCCACCATAGGCCTCGCATTGCGCGACACGGAACGGATTGGCGCCTTTCATCATCACGACCTTGGCGCTGGCGCCGGACTGGCGCGCGGCGAAGGCGGTGGCGATGGCGTGATTGCCGGCGCTGACGGCGGTCACGCCCTTGGCCAATTGCGCGTCGGAAAGGCTCAAGAGATTGACCAGCGCGCCGCGCGCCTTGAAGGTTCCGGTGTGTTGGAACAGTTCGAGTTTGAGGATCACCTCCGTATCCTCGCCCATCAGATTGGACAGCTGCGGGCCGCGCCAGGTGTGAACCGGCGTCGTCACCACTTGATCGCCGATCTTGTCGCGCGCGGCTTCGATCGCTGCCAATGTCAGTGCCTGGGCCACGTCGCGCCTACCTCTGCGCCGCCAGAAATTCCTGTAGCGCGGCGGTAAAGGCTTCCGGCTGCTCCAGATTGGAGAGATGGGAGGCCGGGTCGAGTTCGATATATTGCGCACCCGATATGGCCGCCTGCATGGCGCGCATGCCGTCGGCCGGTGTCGCCCTATCTTGCGCCCCGGCAATGAGCAGGACCGGTTTGTCGATTCTGCCGAGGCGAGCCATGTAATCGACATGCTGCACGGCGCGCGCGCAGCCGGCATAGCCTTCGGGCGGCGTCGTCCGCACCATCTCGCGCACATCGTCGAGAAAGGCCGGCGCGGTGTCGCGCAAGCGCTCGGTGAACCAGCGCGTAATCGTCGTCTCGACCAGCGGCGCCATTCCTTCGTCGAGGGCAAGTGCGATGCGGCCATCGAACATATCGCGTAATTCCTGCGTCGTGTCGGCGCGGGAATTGGCGATCGTCACGCTCAGCAAACGCTCCGGATGGTTGAGGCCGAGGCCCATCGCCGTCATGCCGCCCATGGAGAGGCCGATAAAATGGCACGCGTCGATGCCGTGCGCCTGCATCAAGGCGGCGGCGTCATCGGCCAACAGGTCGAAATCGTAATTGCCGGGCGGCGCATCGCTTTCGCCATGGCCGCGCTGGTCGTAGCGCAGCACGCGATAATGCTCGGACAGGACCGCCGTTTGCCGGTCCCACATGGAAAGATTGGTGGCCAGCGAATTGCTCAGCATCAGCCACGGCGCGCCGTCGGGGCCGTCGATGCGGCAGTTGAAGCTAATGCCGTTTGCTTCGGTGTTCATGGCTGGTGCGGCCGGTCGTAGTTCGACCAGGTCTGTTCGTAGCTGTGCGAGCTAAGTTCGATGATATTGCCCCACGGGTCTTCGCAATAGCACACCTTGTAGGGTTTGTCGGGCCACAGCTTCCACACCTTGGAGCGCTGCTTGCCGCCGCTCTCATCGATGCGCTTGGCGAGCGTCTCGATCTCCGGGTCGGTCAGGCAGATGTGAAATATTCCGGTTTTCCAATATTCAAAATTATCCTCGCGCCGTTCGGATTTGGGATTGGCGAACTGAAACAGTTCGATGCCGACGCCGTCTCCGGTCGCCAGATGGGCGAGCTTCATTTCCCCGAAGCCGGGGCCGAATATATCTTCAATGATCTCGGCGAAGTATCCTCCGTCGTCGGCCGCCGCGATCGGCGCCATAATGACGGTGCAGCCGAACAGGTCCTGATACCATTTCACCGCCGCGTCGATATCGGTCACGGTAATGCCGACATGGTTCATATTGCGGGGATAGACCATGGCAACCTCCTTCTTGCCTGCGTTAGCCCTTGAATTTGGGTGGGCGTTTTTCGAGAAAGGCATCGACCGCCTCGAGATGATCTTCGCCCATCGCCAGGATGCCGTAGTTGGAAGCGCCGAAATCGAGGCTGGTCGAGAGGTCGGAAGCCTGGCCGGCACGGATGGCGCGTTTGATCGTCCGGATCGTTTGCGTCGGCCCGTCGGCGAGGCGGCGCGCCATGGCGAGCGCATGCGGCATTAGATCGCCGTCGGGCAGCGCCTTGTTCACCAGGCCGATGCGCTCCGCTTCCTCGCTATCGATGAAATCTCCCGTCCACAACATTTCCAGCGCCCGCGCCCGGCCGATCAGGCGCGGCAGAAAATAGGCGCCGCCGGCGCCCGGCATCAGAGCGAGCTTGACGTAGGTTTCGGCGAATTTTGCCGAGCGTGCGGCGTAGCGCAGGTCGCACATCAAAGCTAGATCCATTCCCGCGCCGGTCGCGGCGCCGTTGATGGCGGCGATGACCGGCTTGTCCAAACGCTCAAGAATTCGGGGAATACGATGGATATGGCCGACCAGCTCGTCCTTGCGCTCTTGCGGGCCGCTCCCCTGCCCTTGCTTCATCAATCCATCGATATCGCCGCCGCTGCAAAACGCCTTGCCGGCGCCGGTGACGAGCACCGCGTGAACATCAGCGCGGGCAGCGCATTCTTCGAGGCGGTCCGCCCATTCGTCGATCATGGCGAGCGTGAAAGCGTTGCGCCGCTCGGGCCTGTTCAAGGTGATGGTGGCGACACGCTCCGCCACCGTAAATAAGATATCTCCGGCCATAAGAATTTATTCTCCCTCGCTGTCCCGCGTAACGATGAGCGCGTCCAGCGCTATCAGGCCTTCCTCATAAAGCACCACCGGGTTGAGGTCGAGTTCCTGAATGCGGTCGCGGTGGCGCGCCGCGAAAAGACTAAGTTGGACCAGGAGATTCGCCAGCGCGCCGATATCGGCGGGCCGCGCCCGGGCACTGCCGTTGAGGCGAGCGAAAGCGCGGAGCGAGCGGATCATCGCACCGGCGCGCGCGGCGCCGAATGGTGCGGGCGCCCAGGCCACATCGCGTTCCATTTCCACATCCGTGCCGCCAAATCCCACCATGACGAGCGGGCCGAACGTTTCGTCCCGTGCGATACCGGCGATCATCTCGATGCCCATGGGCGCCATCTTCTGCACCAACACGCCGTCGAGCGCGATGCCATCGGGCGGTTCCGATACCTGTGCGAAGGCGCGGCGTACCTGATCGTCACCTTCGACGCCGAGGACGACACCGCCGGCGGCGCTTTTGTGGGTCAAGTGCGGCGACAGCGCTTTCAGCGCCACCGCACCGGACAGCGCCGCGGCGGCCTTGACCGCTTCATCCGCGTTTTGCACGAGCTCCGCTTGAGGCATGGCGATGCCGAGCGCCGCCAGATAAGGCGCGGCGGACCACTCCGTCAGCACGTTTTCGCCCTCGGGCAAGGGCGGGGAATCCTTTGCCTCGGGCAGCACATCGGCGGCGCGGAGTTCAAGAAAGGCGGCGTAATCGGCGAGCGCCTGGAGCGCCCGGGCGCAGCCTTGAATAGATGTGTAGCAGGGAACGCCGGTTTCGGAGAGATGCGAGAGGGCGTCGCGATGGGGCAGCGTGTGGGTGTAATAGAGAAGCGGCTTCTGCTGCCGTTTCTGGATAAGCGCCAACTCGCCCTTCTCCGCTGCCATCATGGCGGCTTCGGTCATGAACGCGTTGACCGCCACACTGTCGATTTCCGGCGCGGCGTAGAGACGTTCGATTGCGGCGATATTGCCGCCCAGTTCCAGCGCCTGGGCCGTGATATCGACCGGGTTGGAGACGCCGCCATAATCGGGGATAAAGGCGCGGAGATCGTTCTGTATATGGTCATCCAGTTCGGGCACTGCCAGGCCGTGGCGTTCGCAGGCATCGGCGAGCCACACGCCGACGCCGCCGGAGATCGTCACGATGCCGACATTCCGCCCCGCCGGCAGCGGACCGGAGGCGAATGCGGCGGCGATATCGAGCACCTCGTCCTGATCTTCGGCGCGGATCACACCGGCATGGCGAAATACCGCGTCATAGGCGAATTCGGCGCCGGTCATGGCGCCGGTGTGCGAAAGCGCGCTGCGCCGGGCCGCGTCCGAGCGCCCGAGTTTGACGACGATGAGCGGCTTGCCGAGAGAAGCCGCCTGGTCCGCCAGGCCGAGAAAACGGCTGGCGCCGCGCATCTCCTCAAGCAACAGCACGAGGACGCCGACCTCGTCCTTGCGCAACAGATGATCGGCGAAATCGAGCGCGCCCAAATGGGCCTCGTTGCCGGTGCTTACGACATGGCTAAAGCGAATGTTCCGCCTCGCGCCCCGGTTATAGATGGCGAAGCCGAGACCACCGGATTGCGAAATGACGGCGACTCCCCGCCCCTTCTCCGCGCCGGCAACGCCGGTTTTTGCGAAATTGGCGCTTGGGGTGAAGCTTGCATTGACGCCGGCGCCTTCGTTCAAGATTCCGACGGAGTTGGGGCCGCAGACGAGAATGCCGCGCGTTGCCGCGATGTCGCCGATACGCTGTTGCCGCTGCACCGATGCGCCGCCACTTTCGGCAAAGCCCGAGCTAAAGATCACCGCGCTTTTGACGCCGGCATCGCGGCGGTTACTGGCAAACGCGATC
>PTKB01000280.1 GCA_002937555.1 Alphaproteobacteria bacterium MarineAlpha10_Bin2
TCGCAGGTGATTCCACCTGCTCGGGATTTGCTCAAGGAGCCGTCGGCGGAGAAATTGTTTTCGATATAGGAAACCAAGGCGGCAACGCTTTGTTCGACCGATTGAGCGCCGGTGTCGATCACCAGTTCCTGCACCTCGGGCGCCTCATAGGGTGCGGAGATGCCGGTGAACTCGAGGATATCGCCGGCGCGTGCCCTGCGGTAGAGGCCTTTCGGATCACGCTCTTCGCAGAGCTCGAGCGGCGCCTTGACAAAGACTTCGTGGAACGCGCCGCTCGGGTAGCGCTCGGCCGCCTCGCGGGCGCGCTCGCGGTCCGAGCGGTAAGGCGAAATGAACGCCGTGAGCACGACGAAGCCGGCATTGGCGAACAGTGCCGCCACTTCGCCGACACGGCGGATATTCTCCGCCCTGTCTTCCGGTGAAAAGCTCAAATTGGCATTGAGCCCGCCGCGTACATTGTCGCCGTCAAGCACATAGACCTGATAGCCTTTTTGGAAAAGCTGGCGTTCCGCTTCGAGGGCGACGGTGGTCTTGCCCGAGCCGGAGAGCCCGGTAAACCACACCACACCGCCCTTGTGGCCGTTGCGTTGCTGGCGCGAATCAGTCGACACGCCGTCATCGACGGCGAATAGATTGCTCGACCTGCTGGTGATGAGCTGGCGCTGATCCGGGTAGCCGCGCATCGAGATGATGCCGCCGCCGGCAATGTCGTAGCCGTCGACGAGAACGAAGCGGCCGCTGCGGCGGTTGTCGGAAAATTCATCCAGCGCCAACATGGCGCGGCTTCTCAAGACCACTTCGCCGACGCCGTTGCGTTCGATCACCGCGTCGCCGGCGGCGGTCTCGGTCATCGCGAGATCATCGATATCGATGACGCGGTCGATGGATTGCACCTCCACCGGCGCTTCATGGGTGCCGAGCTTAAGCTTGTACTGCTTGCCGGCGGCAAGCGGCTCGTGGCCGAGCCAAAACACATGGCCGCGAAAGACGTTCGATTCAAGCGGCGGCCGCGCGACATGACTGATCACTTCGCCGCGCTCGACGAATATCTGTTCGTCGAGAATGAGCCCGACCGATTGCCCCGCCTCGGCGCTTGTGCGCCCGCCCGTCTCGGGCCAGCTTTCGATGCGCATCAGGCGCGCCTGTTTGTTGGACGGCGAAAACAACAGCTCGTCGCCGACTTCCAAGGCGCCCGATTCGATGCGCCCGGCGATGATGCGGCGGTCGTCGAAATGAAAGATATCCTGCACCGGCATGCGCAAGGGTGCTTCCATATCCGCTTCCGGCAGCTCGATCGCGTCGAGCGCTTCGGTGACGGTCGGCCCGGCGTACCAGGGGCTGCGCTCGGAGCGTCTGTCGATATTGTCGCCGTCGCGCGCCGAGACCGGAACGACATGGCTCGGCGATATGCCGAGTTCGGCGAGATAATCGCGGATATCGGTCTCAACGGTTGCGAAGCGGGCGGCGTCGAAATCGACCGCGTCCATCTTGTTGACCGCGACGACGATGCGGCTGAGGCCGAGCAGATGGAGAAAATAGGCATGGCGGCGGGATTGCTCGCGCACGCCTTCGCCGGCATCGATCACCAGCAGCGCCGCCGAGCATGACGCTGCGCCGCTGACCATATTCTTGACGAACTCGCAGTGGCCCGGCGCATCGACAATCACATAATCGCGGCTGTCGGTGCTGAACCAGATATGCGCCGCGTCGATGGTGATCGCCTGATCGCGCTCGGCCTGGAAGGCATCCATGACGAAGGCCCATTCGAAGGCCATGCCGCGGCGCTCGCACATCTTCTCGATCGCCTCGACTTTGCCGTCGGGCAATGTGCCGGTGTCATGCAGAAGGCGGCCGACCAACGTAGATTTGCCGTGATCGACATGGCCGACGATGGCGATGTCTAGGCGGCGCGCGCCGCCAGCGCCGGGCGCCTCGGCTCCGTCGGTGAAAACTTCGAATTTTCGCGGCGGTTTGTTCATGGCGCGTTACATATAACCGTCGGCGCGCAAGCGCTCGAAGGAATCTTCCGCTTCATGGTCCATCGCGCGGCCAGCGCGCTCGGCCGCCGTCGTGACCCGGAGCTCAGAAATGATTTCCTCGATGGTTACCGCCTCGCTGTCGATGGGAGAGGTGATGTCCTCGTCGCCGAGCGAGCGGTAGCGCTTGCCGTCACGCGAGAAATAGAGCGGCACGGTCGGGATGTTTTCGCGCGCCGTATAAAGCCACACATCGATTTCGGACCAATGCAGCAGCGGGTGAATCCGAATATGGATGCCGGGGGGAAAATCCGTTTTGAATTGATCCCAAAACTCCGGCGGCTG
>PTKB01000281.1 GCA_002937555.1 Alphaproteobacteria bacterium MarineAlpha10_Bin2
CGTGCGCGGCGCGCGCAGCGCCTGCCAGCGCGTCAGGCGAAGCAAGAAAACCGTTTAGACATTCCGCCAGGCGTCCCGCCGTCGCCTCCGCTTCGGCCAACAGGATGGCGCCGCCGGCAGCTTCGAGCGCGCGGGCATTGGCGCTTTGATGATCGTCGGTGGCGGACGGGAAGGGGACGAGAATGGCCGGCCGCCCAGCCGCCGCGAGCTCGGCCACGCTCGATGCGCCGGCGCGGCAGACAACCAAATGCGCGCGTTCCAAGCGCGCCGGCATATCGTCGAAGAACGCCGCACATTCCGCTTCGATGCCGTCCTTTGCATAGCGCGCGCGCACCTCCTGCAAATCTTCCGGGCGGCAATGCTGGGCGACGCTGAGCCGCGTGCGGATTTGCGGCGGCAGCAAAGCGAGCGCGGCGGGCAGCAGCTCGGCAAACACGCTGGCGCCCTGACTGCCGCCGATGACAAGCAGGCGGAGCGGGCCGTCATGATCGGGAAGCGGATAAGCGCGGCCCGCCAACTCGGCGATGGCGGGGCGCACCGGATTGCCGGTCATCGCGACCTTGAACCGGTCGGCGCTGGCGATGCCGCTGGTCTGCTCGAACGACGTCGCGATGCGGAGTGCGCGCGACGCCAGCAGCCGGTTGGCGCGTCCGAGCACGGCGTTTTGTTCATGAATTGCCGTCGCCATGCGGGCGCGGCTGGCGGCGAGCATGGTCGGCACCGAAGGGTAGCCGCCGAAGCCGATGACCGCGGCGGGCTGCAGGCGGCGCAACAGGCGAGACGCCTGGCGCACGCCCAACAGCAGTTTGACGATGCCGAGGCCGCGCGCGATGGGCCCGCGCGCCAGCGGCGTGCCGGCGGAAATATGATGGCTTTCGAGTTGCGCCAGCGCCTCGCCAAATCCGGCGCCGCGGCTGTCGGTGATGAGGACCAGGCGGCGGCCGCGCGCTTCAAGCTCAGTCGCCACCGCTTCCGCCGGAAACACATGTCCGCCGGTGCCGCCGGCGGCGAGCACGATGGGTGCCTGTGGGCTGCGCATGTTCATACCGGCGACACCTTGTCGCGGTAGCCGCTCCGGGTGAGCGCCAGCACCATGCCCATGCCGAGCGCACTGGCGATCAGCGACGAGCCGCCATAGCTGACGAAGGGCAGCGTCATGCCCTTGGCCGGCAGCAGCTGCACGGTGACACCCATATTGATCAGCGCCTGCAGGCCGAACTGGGTGAGCAGCCCGCTGACCGCCAGAAGCACAAACAAATCGGCTTCGCGCACCACCCGGGTGAGGCCGCGCAGGACGATAAAGGCGAACAGGCCGACGATGGCGAGCGCCGCCAGCATGCCGAATTCCTCGGCCGCGACGGCGAAAATGAAATCCGTATGGGCGTCCGGCAGATAGCCTTTGACCACCCCTTCGCCTGGACCCTTGCCCAACAAGCCACCCTGTTGGAAGGCTTTGAGCGAGGTCGTCACCTGATAGGAATCGCCCGACGTCGGATCGATGAAGAGATCGATACGTTTCGCGACATGAGGGAAAATGCTGTAAGCCGCCGTGACCAGCCCCAGGGTCAAGGCCAGCGACAGCCCGACCCACCATAACGAGAGACCGGCGAGGAAAAACTGCACGAACCAGACGGCGGTCACGGTGACGGCCATGCCGAAATCGGGCTGCAGCAGCAATAGTGCGACGACGATAAGCAGCAGCGCGCTGGCTATGGCACGCCCGGGAAAATTTGCCGATTGGCGGTATTCGGCAAACATCCAGGCCGCCACGACGGCGAAGCAGGGTTTGACGAATTCCGAAGGCTGAAAGGTAAACCCGCCGAGCGACAGCCAGCGGCTGGCGCCCTTGACTTCGATGCCGGCGAAACTGGTCGCCGCAACGAGAATCAACCCGCCGCCCAGGGTCAGCACCGCCATGCGCCGCACGCCACGCGGCGACAACATAGAGACCGCCAGCAGCACCATCACCGCCGGCGCCATGAAGGCAAATTGATGACGGACGAAATAAAACGGCTCCAACCCGATACGCGACGCGGCGCCGGGGCTGGCGGCGACGGTCAGAATAGCACCGACCGCGAACAGCAGCGTCAGGACCAACAACGCCCAGCGATCCAGGGTCCACCACCAGCGGCCCAAAATCGACGGATCGGTGCGCGAAAAGCTGGTCATCAGGCGCACACCCTCCGCGCCTGTTCGGCTTCCAGCCGCTCCAGGTTCAGGACCAGTTCGCGGAACGCTTCGCCGCGCGCCTCGAAATCGCTGTATTGATCGAACGACGCGCAGGC
>PTKB01000282.1 GCA_002937555.1 Alphaproteobacteria bacterium MarineAlpha10_Bin2
GCAGATGCTCGAACCGCGCCACGCCGTCGCCGGCCGTTGGAATCTCGCCCGCCGGCAGCCACCACGGCGCGAGCGAAGCCGCTTCCATGTTCGAGAACCATTGTTTGCGCGCGCGCAGTACTTCGGCATGCGCCGTGCGGTAGGAAAATTCGAACAACGCCTCGATGCCGGTCCACACCGACATGTTGATCAGAATATTCTCTTCCGCATAGGCCTTGATCGCCGTCGCATCGCCGCTTTCGTCCTGCAGGCGCCAGACAAAGCCGGGCGCGCCGTCCGCCAGCGCGTTCACACTGTCGAGCTGGGCGACAAACGGCGCCATCTCGGCATGGTCGAGGGGAAAGCGCATGGCGGCGATATTGATCTGCGCGATATGAAAAATTTGCTCAGTCATTCATTTTTCCTATTGCGGCAAGCATATCACCTCTGGCGCAAAATGAGGTGGCGAGTAGGATCACACGAAAGAGCCCCGGCACGAGAAGGATTCGGAGATAACCTATGTATAAGGGCATGTACACCTATGCCTGGGATTTGAACGAAGAGGGTGTGGAGACGGTTCTGGAGCGCTACCGCGCCGCCGGCATCAACACCATCACAATGGCCGCCAGCTACCATGCCGGCAAATTCCTGCGCCCGCACGCGCGCAAACGGCGAGTCTATTTTCCGGAAGACGGCACGGTCTATTTCCTGCCGCGCCAGGAGCGTTACGGCGCCATCCACCCGATCATGAACAGCGTGCTGTCCGAGCATGATTTCTTCGACGAGCTGCGCGCCCTCGCGCCCGATTTCAAGCGCGTCGCCTGGACCGTCTGCCTGCACAACACCGAGCTTGGCGTGCGCCATCCCGAATATGCCGTGCGCAACGCCTACGGCGATCCCTATCATTACAATCTCTGCCCCGCCTTCGAGGAGGTCCAGGAGTATGTCGCGACTCTCTGCGCCGACATGGCCGAACTTTACGAGCTTGACGGCATCGCTCTGGAGACGCCGGGGTTCCTGCCCTATGAACACGGCTTCCATCACGAATTCACGCTGCTGCCGCTCAATCGCTGGGTCAAATGGCTGCTCGGCCTCTGTTTCTCAGACGCGTCGGTTTCTGGCGCGACATCAGCCGGTATCGATGTCGCGCGTCTGCGCCAGCAAACCATGGATTCGATCGATCATTTCTTCAGCAATGCCAAAGCGGTGCCTGACGAGACCGCCTTCGAGTGGTGGATCGCCGATCTGGTGACCGATCCCGAATGGGTAGCGTTCTTGAACTGGCGCTGCAATGTGGTCAGTGACCTTGTGGCACGCGTCCGCGAGGCAGTGCCCAAGGCAACCGAGCTCGCCGTCATCCCCACCGTGCAACGGCCGACGGCTGCTTCCTGGTTCGAAGGCAGCGATCTCAAGCGCTTGGCTGAAGTGGCGGATGTGCTCGAGATCCCGGCCTATGAGCCGAGCGCCGAGGCGGTGGCGATCGATGCCGGCGATGTGCGCCGGCGCGTCGGTCCCGAAGCCAAGCTTAATTTCATCCTGCGTCCGACCTATCCGGACCTTGCCGACGGCGCCGAGACCGTGGCCGCGGCGAAAGTGCTGAAAGAGGCAGGCGCGGCCGGCATCGCATTCTACAATTACGGCCATATGGCGCTTTCTTCGCTCGATTACGTGCGCGACGCGTTGAAGGTCTTCGATCCCGATGGCGACGCCCCGCAACCAGGAGATAGAGAGTGAAACGCTACAGCGATAAAACCATCATGGTCACCGGCGGCGGCGGCGGTATCGGCCGCGCGATTTCGCTCCGCCTTGCCGACGAAGGCGGCGCCATCGCGGTGCTGGACAAGAATGGCGAGGCGGCGGACGAGACGGTGCGCCAGGTCGAAGCAGCGGGCGGGCGCGCCGAAACGGTCAACGCCGACATCACCGATTGGGATTCGGTTCAAATAGCCGTCACTGAGGCGGAGCAGGCGCTCGGCGCCCTCGACGGCTTGATCAACAATGCCGGCTGGGCGCTCCGCGGCAGCGTGGAAGACACCGCGCCCGACGAGTGGGACAAGGAAATCTCGGTAAATTTGCGCGGCCATTTTCTCTGCGCCAAGGCGGTGTTGCCTGGCATGGTGGCGCGCGGCCATGGCGTCATCGTCAATATCGGCTCGGTCAACGGCTTCGTGCGCTCGGCAGTCCCGGCTATAGCGCCGCCAAGGCCGGGCTTTACAGCTTGACCCAGGCGCTCTCCGGTGAAATACGGCCCGAAGGGCATCCGCACCAATATGATCTCGCCCG
>PTKB01000283.1 GCA_002937555.1 Alphaproteobacteria bacterium MarineAlpha10_Bin2
CTCAACTGCGTTGCCTTGACGCCTGTAATATATTGACCGAGCGACCCCCGAAGCAACGAATTCACTGCAGCCCACGGCGTTGCAAGTCCCTCTTCCCCGGGTGGAGGAGAGGTTGGGGAGAAGGGGCGAACCAAGCGCAAAGCGCTGCATTTTAGTTTGCGCCGGACGGCAAAACCGCATGCCCGGTAGCGATGGCGCTTCGACCTGTCGAAGAGATCAAAGACGCGAGGCGGCATGATTTCGGGTGGCCGCTGGTGATCCGGTGGGCTAGGTTGATGTTCCGAAAACGCGGCGCGGACACCCGTGTCACGCAACGAAATCATGGGAGATTGTTGCATGTTGCGTTGTGCATCGATCGGGCTCGGTTGGTGGGGCGGCGAACACGCCGCCGCCCTGCAGGGAAAATCAAACCTTCTCCGCATCGCCGCGTGCCACACCGATTCCGGCGATAGCGCCGGCGATGCGGCGCAAATGCGCGACTTCGCCGAGCGCTATGACGCGCGCCCGTTTGCGCGCTTCGATGAACTTCTGGCGGATCGGACCGTCGATGCGGTGATCATCACCACGCCGCATTCACTCCATGTGCCGCAGATCATCGCGGCGGCCGAGGCCGGCAAGCATGTCTTCGTCGAAAAGCCGCTGGCGCTGTCGGTCGAAAGCGGGCGGCGCGCGCTCGATGCCTGCCGGAAAGCGGGTGTCGTGCTCGCCGTCGGCCACAATCGCCGTTACATGAACGCGTTGGCGGCGATTAAAAACCTTGTCGAGGACGGCGCCCTCGGCACCATCCTGCATGCCGAAGCGCATTTTTCATGGCCCGGCGGTTTGACCTACCCCGAGGGCTATTGGCGCACCGATCCGGCCGAGGCGCCGGCCGGGGCGATGACCGCGACCTGTATTCACATGATCGATTCCTTCGCCCATCTACTCGGGCCGATCGACCGCGTGATCGCGGCTTATAGCAAGCACCGCGCCGTGCCTCTCGGGATCGACGACACGACGTCGTTTCTCGTCGAGTTCGCATCCGGCCCGACCGGCTATATCGGCGGCACGCTCGCGGCGCCCGATATGACGAGCCTCAATCTCTACGGCCATGCCGCCAGCATCTATGCCGGCATCGACGAAGAGCAGGTCACCTTCCATCCCGCGAACGGCGCGCGCGAGGCGTTGGCGATCGAGCCGGTCGCGTCGGCCGAGACACTGCGTCTCGAGCTCGAGGAATTCGCCCGCGCCGCGGCCGGGCAGGGCCGCTTCCGCATCGATCCCGAGGACGCCCTGCGCAATATCGCGGTAATGGAAGCCGCCATCGAAGCCGCCCGGAGCGGCCGTTCAACGAAGGTCGAACCGATCTAGCCGAAGCCCCGACCGCCTTCCCATGAGGCCAGTTCGATGGGCTTGTGAAATTATATGAGAACGGTTCACATAGGGAGCGTTCGTTGGCATGGGGAGGGATCCGAGATGACAACCAAAGTTGCGCACGCCGCCCAGAAAACGCCCAAGATGCAGGCCACGCCTGGCGGTTCGGTGATCGTCAAGCCCGAAGAGATGGAATGGCAGCCGACGCAGTTTGAAAAGGTCTGGATAAAAATTCTCTATGAAGACCGGGACAAAGGCGAGATGACTTGCCTGGCGAAACTGGACCCGGGCGCGAAACTGCCGATGCACATGCATCCCGAAATCGAGCAAGCCTACGTGCTAGAGGGCTCGATGACCGACCACGACGGAACCGTGCATGCCGGCGAATATGTTTGGCGTCACGGCGGCTCGGTTCATGACAATGTCAGCGAGGAAGGCGCAATCGTCCTCGCGGTCTACCGCAAGCCCAACCTGTTTCAGAATTCAACCGGCTTGAACGCGCGGAAAGACGCCGGCTAACAAATATTCGATGCGCGTCAGGCGCGATCTTAGCGCCGCTGCACGAGGAGGGGCGATATGCCGAGCGGTGTAAAACTGCCCAGCGTCCATCAGGTGCTCGAGCTCGCAGCCCATTTCGGCATGGAGATGACGGCCGAGGAAGCCGAGACCTACCGCGCCCTCATGCAGGGCCCGGCGAACGCCTACCGCCGCGTCGAAGAGTTCAGTCAGTCCCGCATGCCGGAGCACCGTTACCCGCGCACCGCCGGCTATCGCCCGGCGGCGGCCGAGAATCCTTATAACGGCTGGTACTTCAAGACCGACATTGCCGGCGCCGACAAGGGCTTGCTCAAAGGCTATCCGGTCGCGGTCAAGGATGCGATCTGC
>PTKB01000284.1 GCA_002937555.1 Alphaproteobacteria bacterium MarineAlpha10_Bin2
TTGGCGAGATCCACCCCGATTACTACCAAATTCCGGTTGCCGACAGAGAGGCGTTGTTCGAAGAACAACGGGCCGCTGTCGATGAAAACGGCGATGGCGAAACCGCGCCGGAATCCGGAGACGGCGAGACGGAATCGGACGACGGCAAGCAGGCCGAATCTTCACAATCCGAAATCGAAGCCAGCGAAGACGGCGATTCCGACGGCGACAACCGGAGCGCCAGAACCCCCGAAACCGTCGAGACGGTCGGCGGCGACGACATAGACGATGAATCGCAGCGCCGGCTCCATGTCAGCCGCTCGCTGCTGTCGCG
Organism: Alphaproteobacteria bacterium MarineAlpha10_Bin2; assembly: GCA_002937555.1. Lineage (GTDB taxonomy): Bacteria > Pseudomonadota > Alphaproteobacteria > UBA828 > UBA828 > PTKB01. The sequence goes on from PTKB01000284.1 coordinate 314, forward strand.
TCGCTACAAAATCCAGGAAGTCATCAAGAAACGCCAGATCATGCTGATCCAGGTAGTTAAGGAGGAACGCGGCAATAAGGGTGCTGCACTCACCACCTATCTGTCCCTGGCCGGCCGATATTGCGTGTTGATGCCCAACGCCGTGCGCGGCGGCGGCATTTCGCGCAAAATCGTCAATGCCGACGACCGCAAGCGCCTCAAGGCCATTACCAACGAATTGAAAGTTCCCTCGCGCATGGCGGTCATCGTGCGCACCGCCGGCCTCGCCCGGACGCGGGCCGAGATCAAGCGCGATTTCGAATATCTGCTGCGCCAATGGGAAGGCATACGCAAAGCGACGCTGGAATCGAGCGCCCCGGTCCTGATCAATGAGGAAGCCAATTTGATTCGGCGCTCGATTCGCGATCTTTATTCCCGCGATATCGAACAAATTCAGGTCGAGGGCGAAGACGGCTACCGCATCGCCAAGGATTTCATGCGCACCCTCATTCCGAGCCATAGCTCACGGGTGCAGCCCTATCGCGACCGCATTCCGCTGTTCGCCCGCTACCAGATCGAAGGCCAGCTCGACGCCATGTACAGCCCTCAAGTGCAATTGCGCTCGGGCGGTTATCTCGTCATCAACCCGACTGAAGCGCTGGTCTCGATCGATGTGAATTCGGGCCGCGCGACCAAGCAGCGCAATGTCGAGGAAACTGCGCTCAAGACCAACCAGGAAGCGGCTGACGAAATCGCCCGGCAATTGCGCCTGCGCGACCTTGCCGGGCTGGTGGTGATCGATTTCATCGACATGGACGAGAATCGCAACCAGAGAAACGTCGAACGCCGCTTCAAAGAGGCGATGCGCGACGACCGCGCACGCATTCAGATCGGCCGCATCAGCCCGTTCGGCCTGTTGGAATTGTCGCGCCAGCGCTTGCGTCCGAGTCTCCTGGAAGCCGCCACCGAACAATGTTCGGCATGTTCCGGCATGGGCGTGGTGCGGGCCACGGCGTCTTCCGCTGTGCATGTTCTCAGGGCCATCGAGGAAGAGGGTCTACGCGAACGTAGTGCGCAAATTCTCGTCCACGTTCCGGCGCATATCGCGCTCTACATCCTCAACAACAAACGCCAAGCGCTGAGCGATATCGAATCGCGCTACGCCATGGAAGTCGCCTTCAAGGACGACGCCAGTCTTGTGCCGCCGATGTATACCATCGAAACATTGCGCGCCCTCGATGGCGCGCAGACCGAGAGCGAAGCGGATACGGCGGCTGGCGACGACGCCAAGGGCAGCGAATGCGAGGCCGCGCCCGACGACAGCGACGGCGAAGAACAACCTCGCCGGCGCCGGCGCCGGCGCAAGCCGCGCACGGCGAAAGGCGGTGACGGCCAGGACGGCGAAACGGCCGCCGACAAATTGGAAGAGTCCGAAGCCAAGGAGGCCGGCGACGGCGCCGCAGCGGAGAGCGGAGAAGACGGCGCGCGCGTGAAACGCCGCCGGCGCGGCCGGCGTGGTGGCCGCCGGCACAACGCCCGGAGCCGCGAAGCGGCGGAAGAAAGCAGCGTCGAGGCGACGGAAACAGGCAGCGAAACGACTGCCGATGAGACAAGCGAAGCGCCGGTAGAAGCTCCTGCGGAAGCTGAAGAAGCCGCAGCGGAAACAGTAGAAGAAGAAAAAAAGCCGAAACGCCGGAGCCGTCCGAGGCGGAAGCGCAAGACTGAGGACAAGCCTGAGAGCGCCGCGCCACCGAGTGAAGACACAGGCGGAAATGAAGCGGCGCCAAGCGCCGGCGAGGACAACGCCAGCAATGGCGGCGATGAGGCCGAAAAAGCGCCCTTACCCGCTCCGGATGCCGAACCTTCGACCCCGCCCGACGCTGAGGACTATGATGGCGGCAGCGATGAATTGGCGACAAATCCCGTGCAGGAA
>PTKB01000285.1 GCA_002937555.1 Alphaproteobacteria bacterium MarineAlpha10_Bin2
TCCTCTTCGCGGCTGACCGAACGTTTGCGCGCCATGGCCTCGGCTCTCACCCGTCGACGATGATGATATGGAGGCGCCTTGGGCCGTGCGCGCCAAGCTGGATACGCTGCTCGATATCGCCGGTGCGCGACGGCCCGGTAATCAGATTGACCGTGCGCGGCATGACGGTGCCGTTCCCGCCCGCCGCGCGGAGGAAGCGCCAGCCTTCTTCATAGGCGCCGGTGATCTGCTCGGCGCGCAACACGACAATGTGGTTCTCGGGCAGGAAATTCAGCGTCGAGGGCCGCGCCGCGTCCGATGTCAGCATCAGCGTGCCGGTTTCGGCGAAAGCCATGTCGGCGCCGGTGACGCTCACCTGGTCGGCGTCCTCGGCGCGGCCGCGGCGCAGGTTCAGCATCGGCCGCGCTGCCCAGGGGTAACTGTCGAGCGATTCATCGGGCGCCATCACGATGTCGCTCGGAAGATTGTTCTGCGCCAAGTAATCCGCCACCGCGCCCGGCACATCGGTGGCGTTCGCCACGCGTGCCACGCTCGCCTGAACGGCCTCCGCCATCTCGACGAAGAGCGCCACTTGTGCGGCATGCGGCTTGTCGCTGCGTGCCGGAATGATGTTTCTTTGCGGCGCGGCGAGGCGGGCCGACAATTCCGCTTGCACCGCCGCCGGCAATTCCTCGCGGCCGAGCCCACGCCGGAGCGCGCTTATAATTCGGTTGCGTCCGGCGCTGCTCATGCGTCGCCCCGCCGCCGCCATTGGGCATGAAATGAGCCGCCTTCAGGCGCCGGCATGTCGCGCCCCGCCGTCCAGCCATGGGCGAAAGGCAAGCGGGCGATGCGGCCGCGCCGGGCGCCGAGCAGGCGCAGGAAGCGGATCATCAGTGCGCTCGCCAAGCGGTAGCTCGTGGGGTGGCGCGCCAGCCAGCCCCAAAGCGCGAGTCCGAGCCGATAGCGCGGCGGCGGCAGGCCGGCGTCGAATTCCTTTTCGCGCCAGCGCCGCATCAGGTTGGGAAGGGGGATGCGCATCGGGCAGACCTCTTCGCAGCGGCCGCAGAAAGTCGATGCATTGGGCAGGTGATGGGCTTCTTTGAGGCCGACCAGATTTGGCGTCAGCACCGCGCCCAGTGGGCCGGGATAGACCCAGCCATAGGCATGGCCGCCGATCGAACCGTAGACCGGGCAATGATTCATGCAGGCGCCGCATTTTATGCAACGCAGCACTTCGCGGAATTCCGAGCCCAGCATGCGGCTGCGGCCATTGTCGAGCAGAATGACGTGGAAGGCCTCCGGCCCGTCGAGATCGCCCGGCCGCTTCGGCCCGGTCGAGAGTGTGGTGTAGGTGGAAAATTCCTGTCCCGTGGCGGAACGCGCCAAGATGCGGAGGATCGTGCTCATATCGTCGAGCGTCGGCACCGCCTTCTCCAGGGTGGCGAGCACGATATGCACACGCGGCAGGATTTGCGTGAGATCGCCGTTGCCCTCGTTGGTGACGATGGCGGTGGTGCCGGTTTCGGCGACGAGAAAATTGGCGCCGGTGATGCCGACATCGGCGGCAATGAAACGGTGACGCAGCATGGCGCGCGCTTCGGCCACCAGCTCGTCGACTTCTTCCAGCCGTTTGCCGCCGCCTTGGTCCTTGTGCCGCTCGTAAAACAGATCGGCGACCTGGTCTTTGGTTTTGTGAACGGCCGGCGCGATGATGTGGCTCGGATATTCATTGGCGATTTGGACGATATATTCGCCGAGATCGGTCTCGATGGGCTCGATATCGTGTTTTTCGAGAAACGGATTGAGGGCGATTTCCTCGCCGATCATCGATTTGGATTTGGTGACTGTTTTGGCACCGGCCGCGCGGCAAATATCCAGAATCGTTTGACGCGCTTCGTCGGGCGTCACGCACCAATGCACCTCGCCGCCGCTTTCTTCGACCTTGTCGGCGAAACGCTCGAGATAGAAATCGAGATGTTCCAGGGTGTGATTTTTGATCTCCACCGCTTGATCGCGCAGCGCCTCGAATTCCGGCAGCCGCGCCGCCGCCTCGGCGCGCTTGACGGTAAAGCCGGTTTGGAACCGCGCCAGTGCCTGCTGCAAGTTATCGTCGGCAAGGCCGCCCCGGGCGCGGGCGATAAAATCATGGCTCGTCGACTGCATGGTCGCCGCAGCCTGCCCGCCGGGCGTGGTTCGCGG
>PTKB01000286.1 GCA_002937555.1 Alphaproteobacteria bacterium MarineAlpha10_Bin2
CGGGAAGGCGGCGACGTCACCATCGTCGGCGTCTCGACCATGGTTCGCGCGGCGCTCGGCGCGGCGGAGAGTCTGGCCGAAGATCACGGCATCGAGGCCGAAGTGATCGACGTGATGAGCCTCAGCCCGCTCGATGCCGACGCCATCATCGCTTCGGTCGAGCGCACGGGGCGGCTCGCGATCGTGCATGAGGCGCATGCGCCCTGCGGCATCGGCGCCGAGATCATCGCCCGGGTTTCGGAATCCGCCTTTGGCGCGCTGAAGGCGCCGCCGCGCCGCATCACCCCGCCGTTCGCGCCGAGCCCCTTCGCGCCGGTGCTGGAAAAGGCGTATCTCCCCGACGCCGCGCGCATCGTTGATGAAATCCGCGCGCTAATCGCCTGAGCGCTTCTGGAGCAATCGCATGGCCTATGAAACGATCCTCTATGACGTAAAGGACGCCACGGCGCACATCACTCTCAACCGGCCGAAAAAGCTGAACGCCATGAACGCGCTTTGCATCGGCGAGATGCGGGCGGCGCTGGCCGAAGTGCGCGGTGACGATAGTGTGCGCGTGGTCGTCTTAAGCGGCGCCGGTGATCGCGCATTTACCGCCGGTGCCGATATCAACGAGTTGACCGACAAGTCGCCGCAAGAGATGCACAGCTATAATCGTCAATGGCTGGCACTGTTCGACGATATCGAAAGTCTGCCCAAGCCGGTGATCGCCTCAGTGCACGGCTATGCGACTGGCGGCGGCACGGAAATGTCTCTCACGTGCGATTTTGTGCTCTGCGCCGAAGACAGCCGCTTCGGCCTCAGCGAAATCAATATCGGCGTTATCCCGGGCGCCGGCGCGGCGATGCGGCTCACGCGTTGGATGGGCCGCCTCAAGGCCAAGGAAATTCTCATGCTGGGCGAATTTGTCTCCGGCCCCGAAGCGGTCCAGTGCGGCCTCGCCAACCGATGCGTGCCGGGCGCGGAACTGGCGCAAGTGACGGCGGAATGGGCGGCGAAGCTCGCCAAAAAAGCGCCGCTCGCCCTGGCGGCGGCAAAGTCCTGCGTCAATGTCGGCGCCGAAGCGGCGATGCCGGTGGCGCTCGAATATGAACTGCGCGAATTCCTGCTGCTGTTCGAGAGCGAAGATCAGAAAGAAGGCATGACCGCCTTTCTCGAAAAGCGCGAAGCGAATTTTACAGGTCGGTAGAGGGGCCGGTGAGGGCGAGCGGATATGAAAGTCACCGTAAAAGTGCCGCGCCTCGGCCTCACGGTCGAAGACGCCATGGTGATGGAATGGCACAAACAAGTCGGCGATGCGGTCGAAGCCGGCGAAGTGATCGGCGTGATCGAAGCCGACAAGGTGACCGTTGAGCTCGAAAGCCCGGCCACCGGCACGCTTACTGAAATCATCGGTCAAGTCGGTGAGACCTACGAGATCGGCGCACCGCTAGCTGTGCTCGACGTCTGACGGAGCCTAATTTCCGACAAGCCGGGCGGCGGTGCCGATCTCGCCGCGCCAGGCGTAAAGCGCGAGCAAGGGTTGATTCAGCGTGCGCATGGCATGGGCAACGTTGGGCTCGTGATGAACCAGCGCCGCTGCCGGCAAAATCCGCCATGGCTCGCCCTCACGCCACCAATTGGCTTCGCCGGCCAAGACCAGATAAACCTCTTGCGCCGGATGCCGGTGGGGCGGGTATTTGCTTTGCGGGCTAATCAGAAGCATGCCCAATGCCGTATCCGCTTCGCGCGCAATTCCGCCCGGTCCGACCAGTTCCACATAGGCGTAGTCCGCAAGGAACGCGCGCATGATCGGATCGCGCAAATAGTTGGCGTTCTGGGTCCAGCGCAGCCCCTTGGCCATCGCTGCGAAGGCTTCGGCCACCTCCGCCGCTGGCCCCCGCTCAGCGAGGGAGAGGGCGCGGATTATACCATAGACGAGAAGGGGCTGCATGTCTCTCTGACCGAGAACGGCATTGCCTCAATGGAAAAGTGGACTATCGGAGTCTACACGCGTTCTTTTTGATATGTATCGTCGTGTCTTTGAACCTACAGCCTATACAGTGGTCGATGTGGAAAAATCTGATGAGGAAGAGGGCTATGTCCACTTTGCCTTCGACTACAATTGACACGACTCATATATGTCGGTGCGAAACTACCGTGAAGGTGTTCAGTGAGGCCTTAACGCCTAGGAGTCCCATGAG
>PTKB01000287.1 GCA_002937555.1 Alphaproteobacteria bacterium MarineAlpha10_Bin2
CCCCCCGCCGATTGGCAGGGCATTAACGAGCTTGTGCAGAAATAGCTTAAGGCGCTGGCGCGGCGGCATAAAATGGGTTAATGGCGCTCCGCCGAACGGACGAATCCCGGAGAATAATTCATGAAGACGAGGCACCTCGTTCTCTCAATCGCGGCGGCAGCGCCGCTCGCGGCCTGTTCACAGAGCGGCTTTCACAATGTCGATTACACATTGAGCAACGCGGTGGGCGAAGCCCATGTGATCCGCTTAAGCTCGCTGGAGAAACAGGCTCTAGGTGGCAACGCCACGGCCCAGCGCATGATGGGCAACATGCATTACTGGGGCGAATATGTGGATCAAAGCGAAACCAAGGCCATCGCCTGGTGGAACCGCGCCGCCGACAAAGGCGATGAAGAAGCGCAGCTAAATCTCTCCCGCGTCCTCGCCGGCCAGCCGGTCCAGGGCGAGATGACTTCCGATGTCGGCATGAAATACTGGGCCTCGTTGGAAGAGGGTTATTTCGAGGCAACCGATGAATTCGATACCATCGTCTTGCCGTTCCAGGATGCCGCCCTCGGCGAAGACCAGGCGGCCGAAGAAGAACCGTCCGTGTTGGAGAAAAGCATGTCTCCCATCGGCCACATTATGAATGACGTGGTTTCGTTCGTCGGCTCATCGGTCACAGGAAACTAACGCCGTCCCGTCGAGTTCGGCGCGTTCTAAATTCAGACCTTGCGGGTAAAATTGTCGCTATAGGATTTCGGCCGTACGCGCCGCGCTTGCGGCTCTTCCAGATTGTAGTCCAGTCCGTGCTTCTTGGCGTAAGCCAGGGCCTCGTTGCGGCTGGGAAATTTCAACCGGACTTGCGACCGCGTATCGGCGGAGCCGGTCCAGCCCATCAGGCTATCGATCTCGCGCTTGCCGTCCTGCTCATATTCGAGCAACCAATGGCGGCTGTTGGCCTGCCCCGACTGGGTGGGCGATTTCGCCGGCTGATAAATCCGCGCCGTCATCCTGTCTCGTCCTTTCAACGATCACGTCTCTCCGTTTATAGCGTTTGCCGCTGGCGAATCAAGCAAGCGCGTTGACAGGCCGCGCACCTTCGCCCTTTATCGGCGCAATCGACCGCGACAGCGGACTTCCAAGGGAGGAGACCATGAAAGCAGCAGTGTTGCACGGCTATGACGAGGCCTTGGCGGGGGAGACGTTCGTTACTTACGAAGACGTCGACGATCCCAAAATCGCCGCGCCCACGGATGTCATCGTCCGCGTCGGCGGCGCCGGCGTGTGCCGCACCGATCTGCACATTGTCGAGGGCGTCTGGCGCGGCCTGGTCGAAGTCCAATTTCCCCACATCTTGGGTCATGAGAATGCCGGCTGGGTCGAGGAAGTGGGCGCCGGCGTGACCAGCGTCAAAGCCGGCGACCCGGTGATCGTGCACCCGCTCGTCACCAGCGGCCATTGCCTGGCTTGCCGGCGCGGCGAAGACATGCATGCCGAGGAATCGAGCTTTCCCGGCATCAACGCCGCCGGCGGATACGCCGATCTCTTGCACACCGGCGAGCGCTCCTTAATCAAGCTGCCGGAGAGCCTCGCGCCGAAGGACGTGGCGCCTTATACGGATGCCGGCCTCACCGCCTACCGCGCCGCAAAGAAGGCGGCCGGCCATCTGGTGCCGGGCGAATATGCGGTGATCATCGGCGCCGGTGGCCTTGGCCATATCGGCATCCAGGCGGTGGCCGCGCTGTCACCGGCGGAGATCATTGCCGTAGATATGTCCGACCTCGCCCTCGACCTCGCCAAGGAGAGCGGCGCGCATCACACGGTCAAGGCAGACGGCAATGAGACCGAAGCGGTGCTGGAACTCACCGGAGGCCGCGGCGCCAAGGCGGTGATCGATTTCGTCGGCGAAGGCGGCGCCATCGAAAAGGGTTTGGCGATGACGCGAAATGCCGGCTTCTATTACATTGTCGGCTATGGCGGGCGCATCGAAATTCCCGCTATCGAGATGATCATCACCGAGAAAACCATCGTCGGCAATCTGGTTGGTACCTATGCGGAATTGGTCGAACTGATGGCGCTCGCAGACCGCGGGTTGGTCAATCTCGCCACCAAGGAATACAAGCTCGCCGATGCCAACCA
>PTKB01000288.1 GCA_002937555.1 Alphaproteobacteria bacterium MarineAlpha10_Bin2
GCGTTCTCTTCGTTGAGGGCGAAGCACAGATGATTGGAGGTGTGGCCCGGCGTGTGCAGCGCCTCGATCGTCCAGCCGACGCCCTCGACCCTATCGCCGTCGCCGAGCGTCACGTCCGGCATGAAATCGCGGTCGGCGCCCTCCTCCACGTCTTCGCCCGAGCGTCCGCCGCCATGCGGGCCGAAGCCGTAGGTCGTGGCGCCGGTCGCGGCTTTTAGATGGCGCGTCGCCGGCGAATGGTCGCGGTGGGTGTGGGTCACCAGCAAATGACTTACCGTTTCGCCTTCGAGCGCGCCGAGGAGCGCCGCGACATGGCTATCCAGATCGGGGCCGGCGTCGATCACCGCCACCTCGCCACGGCCGATGATATAGGTGCCAGTGCCATGAAAGGTGAAAGGGCTCGGGTTTTCGGCGATGACGCGCCGGATCAATGGCGACAGCGTATCGGCGACGCCATAGCTGAATTCGAGGGCGCGGCGGAAAGGGATGGCGGCGGCCATGAATGCCTTCCTTTGCGTTGCCGGTTGCCGGCCTTAAAGCCCGCCCGGGCGGGACGGGTCCTCGCCGGGTGGGCCGCGGCGGCCGGGGATTCCTTGCTCCCGCGCGCCGGTGCGATGCGCGGTCTGGCCGGCTTCGGCCGGTACGGCGTCGCCGGAGCCGGTCAGATGCAGGAAGATATCCTCAAGATCGGACTCATCGGTGGTGAGATCGCGGATCGTCACCCCGGCGCGGCGCACCACATCGAGGATTTGGCCGATCTCCGTCTTGCTGCGCAAGTAGCGGATGGCGAGACGCCGGGGGCCGCGTAATTCAGTCTCGAAACCGTCCAATCCGGCGGGAATTTCCGCCATGTCCTCGGCGCTGACGATCACCAATTCCTTGGCGTCGATGCGCTCGACCAGGCTGGCCGTCGACTCGCAGGCGATCAGCTTGCCCTTGTCGATGATGGCGATGGTGTCGCACAGCGCCTCGGCCTCTTCGAGATAATGGGTGGTCAGCACCACCGTGGTGCCGCGCGCGTTGAGCTCTCTCAGATGCGACCACAGCTGTTGGCGGAGCTCGACATCGACGCCCGCAGTGGGTTCGTCGAGAATCACAATGGGCGGTGAATGGACGAGCGCCTTGGCCACCATCAGACGGCGGCGCATGCCGCCGGAAAGCGCGCGCGGATAGGTCTTGGCCTGCGCCGTCAGGCCCACGGTTTCGAGGATTTCGGCGGTGCGGCGCTCGTTGGCACGCAGGCCGAAATAACCGGCCTGCGCTTCGAGCGCTTGGCGCGCGGTGAAATAGGGGTCGAGCACGAGCTCCTGCGGCACCACGCCGATAGAAAGCCGCGCGCCGCGGGTCTCACGCACCAGGTCGTGGCCCCACACGGTGACGGTGCCGGCGGTCTTGTTGGTGAGTCCGGCGAGAATATTGATGAACGTGGATTTTCCCGCCCCGTTGGGGCCGAGTAGGCCGAAAAACGAGCCGCGCGGGATATTGAGGTCGAACTGGTGGAGCGCGACCGTTTCGGCGCCACGCCGGCGGTATACCTTGCGTAATCCGCTTGCCTCGATCGCGTTTTGCGGTTGGCTCATCGCCCTATTCGCCTTCTCAAAAAACCCTGCGCGCGGTGTTGATCGCTGTGCCCGAATGGGTATCATTCGCCGCGTCGACGGGTCAAATCACCCGTGCCGAAAGGGCAATGCATGAGCACAGTAATCGAAGCGCCGGAAACGGTCGAATGCGACAGCAGGGAAGTCAGTTGCGATGGCGGCGGCGATCTCGGCCATCCCCGGGTCTATCTCAATTTGGGTGAGGCGGGCGAAGTCGTGTGCCCCTATTGCGACCGCAAGTTTGTGCTCAAAGGCGCCTGAATCGATTGGCCGCGCCAGGCCATCGCCAGCCACAGTATCACCGGCAGCGCTAGGGCCGAGAGCGCGGCGTTTGACCAGTAAGCGTCGGCGCCGATGAGCCCATAGAGCCACCCTGCCAGCAGCAATCCGGCGCCGAGGCCGGCGCCATAGGTGAGGCCGCCGAGGAGACCCTGCGCCGAATTGGCAAAGGAATCCGGCACGGCGCGGGTGATGAACAGCATCGCGCCCAAATGCATGGCGCCGAAGCTCGCCGCATGGAGG
>PTKB01000289.1 GCA_002937555.1 Alphaproteobacteria bacterium MarineAlpha10_Bin2
AATTCACAGCCGCCGAACGGGTGCCGATCCTCGCCGCCATTCACAGCTTCACCCCCGACAAGTCGACCGATGATGCGCCGCGCCCGTGGCAAATCTCCGTCTGCTGGGACCGCGATGGCCGCGTCGCCCAGCCGGTGCTGGCGGCGCTCCGCGAAGAGGGCCTGACGGTGGGCGAAAACCAGCCCTACGGCTTCGATGAACTATCCGATTTCGCCATTCCGGAATACGGCCTCAAGCGCGGCCTGCCGCACATCCTGGTGGAAATCCGCAACGATCAAATCCGCGACGACACCGATGTTGCCACCTGGGCGGAACGTCTGGCACAACATCTCACAGCAGCGCTCGGCGACCCGGCGGCCCAGCGCATAGAATTTTTCTGACCCAAAGAGGTATCCATGCCGCTCCTCGAGGATTTCGATTTTCAACTGGCCGACCGGCTTCTCAAGCAAGTCGATGCGGAGCAATTTAAGAATGGCATGCGCCAGCTCGCCGCCGGCGTCACCATCGTCACCACCGCCATCGGCAATGAGCGCCGCGGCCTCACCGCCACCGCCGTCTGTTCGCTCTCGGCCGAGCCGCCGACGCTGCTCGCCTGCGTCAACCGCGAGGCCGGCGCGCATGATCCGACTCTGCAAAGCCGCGTCTTCTGCGTCAATATTCTCGCCACCCATCACCGCGCCTTGGCGGCCACCTTTGCTGACCCCGAGAAGACCGCCGAGCGCTTCGAGAGCGGCGAGTGGAGCACTCTCGAAAGCGGCGCCCCGGTGCTGATGGACAGCCTCGCCAGCTTCGACTGCATCCTCGGCCAAACCATGCGCGCCGATACCCATACCGTGCTCACTGGCCGGGTGCAGGCGGTGCGCCTCAATGAGAACCTTGAGCCGCTCCTCTATTCGCGCGGCGAGTTTGGCTCCTTCGCGCGCTTAGCGCGGGCGCCATTTCGTGGAGACATAGGATGAAAATCGATATTGGCGGCGTAAAACTCTGGTTCGACGTCGAAGGCGCCAAACTGGTGCCCGACGGCCCGGAGATGAAAGAGCGCCCGACGCTCCTCCTGCTGCATGGCGGGCCGGGCTTCGACCATTCCCATCTTAAACCGGCGCTCTCCGAGCTTTCCGACGTGGCGCAATGCGTCTTTCTCGAACATCGCGGTAACGCACGCAGCGACCGGTGCAGCCCCGAGACCTGGAACCTCGCCCAATGGGGCGACGACGTTTATGAATTTTGCCAGGCCCTTGGCATCGAGAAACCGATCGTCATGGGTGTCTCGTTCGGCGGCTTCGTTGCGCAATCCTATGCCATCCGCCATCCCGAACATCCCGCCAAGCTCATTCTCTCGAGCACCTCGGCCACCTTGCGGCGCGACCGCATCTACGACATGTTCGAACGCCTGGGCGGCGCCGAAGCGCGTCAGCTCGCCGAAACCTTTTGGTCCGACGCGCGCAACGCGGACATACTCGGCCCCTATATCGAATCCTGCCTGCCGCTCTACAACCAGACGCCGCAGGGCACCGACTGGGTCGTGCGCAGCATCATGAATGCCGAACTCCTCGGCGATTTTTTTAAGCCTGGCGGCGAAGGCTTCAGCTTCGATTTTCGCCCCGATCTCGCCAAGATCCAATGTCCGATCTTGGTGATGACCGGCGAGATGGACCCGGTGACGCCGCCGCCGCAATCGGAGGACATCTTCGCGGCACTTCCCGACGGCCTGGCCGAGATGCACATCTTCAAAGGCTGCGGCCACGGCGTCGAGCGCGACGACAAGAACGCCGCGCTAAAGACCATCCGCGAATTTATCGGCGCCTAGCCTAAAGCGTCGGTGAGCTCGAAATAGCGCAGGCTGGGCGGCGCCACGAGCCCTTCCACGAAGCTGTCGAACACGCCGGTTTCCTTGCGCCAGGCGAGATACGTTTCGTACTTCTCCGTGCTCTCCCAGGTTCCATGGATGACCAGCGTGTCTGGGTTCTCCTGGCTGCGATAGACATCGTTCTGGATGCAGCCGTCATAGCCGCGGGTGTCGGGCAGAATCTCCTTCAGCGCCGCCAGCATGTCGCCGCCGCCGCAGGGTTTCGCCGTAAATTCAAGAAAAATCGTGGCCGCCATGGCTGCCTCCCTAAT
>PTKB01000029.1 GCA_002937555.1 Alphaproteobacteria bacterium MarineAlpha10_Bin2
CGTGCAGCAAGCCAAGCTCATCGCCCGCCATGACGGCCTTTTCGGCTTCCTTTGCCGCCGCCAGCGCGATCTCGGGCGTGCGCGTCACGAAGGCATTGATGTCCGGTTCCAATGCCTCCTGGCGCTGTAAAACATCCTCGACAAGCTCGACCGGCGAGATATTCCGCGCCGCGATCAGACGCGTCAGCTCAAGGGCGGTCTGGTAGGCGAAACCCATATCGTTAATTTCCTTATCGATGGCCGCTTAGATGGCGCCGGAGCCGCGGTCGAGAACGGTCGGTTCCTTCAGAATGCATGTCGCGAAGCGGGTTTCGAGTTCTTCCCGGTTCAACCCTTTGCCGATGACAACGATACGGGTTTCCGGTTTGCCGCGCGGCCAGGTTTCGGCATAGGTCGGCGGGCTGAACGTGTCCTGAACGCCTTGCAGGATAACCGGCTTGTCGACATTGTCGAACTGCACCAGCCCTTTGACGCGATAAAGATCGTCGCCAAGCTGCTCGGTCAGTTCGACAAAAAACCTGAGCACCAGGCTCCAGTCCATGACCCGTGATTCCCGCAGGCAAACGGCACTCACATCCGGCGTGTGATCATGATGGTGATCTGCTTCGGCGTCGGTGTTCCCGAGCCATTCGCCGACCGCGTCGTCGCGGTTCTTCGGATCGAATAAATCGAGATCGACGATCTTATCGACCGCGAGAACCCCAAAAGACGTGACCTCTTTGCGCGAATAAGGATTGAGCGCCCCGACCACCGCAGTGGCGCGCGCAAACTCCGCATCGTCGACCATGTCGCGCTTGTTGAAAATAATCTTGTCGGCGATGGCGATCTGCTTTTGCGCCTCGATCGAATTGGCGATCTCGCTTTCCACGTGCTTCAGATCGACCACGGTCAACACCGCATCTAGCTTAAAAGTGAGATCGAGTTTCAGATCGGTATAGAGCAGCTTGGCGAGCGGCGACGGATCGGCAATGCCGGTAGTCTCGATGACAATCTTGTCGAACTCGATTTTTGGCTCGGCCAGGCCGACCTTGCGCAGAAAAAGCTTGTTGAGGCCGTCCATCAGATCGCCTTGCGCGGCGCAACAGATGCAGCCGTTGGTGAGCTCCAACATATCTTCGGAGGCGCGCGAAATCAGGTCGCCATCGATGCCGATCTCGCCGAACTCATTGACGATGACGGCGATTTTTCCGGCGTTGGGATCGCTTAAGAGATGATTGATCAGGGTGGTCTTGCCGGCGCCGAGAAAGCCGCTCAAGAGCGTGATCGGTATGCGCTGCTCAACCTCTCTTGAATCGACCCGAGACATGCCGCGCCGCCCGGGCGTCTTCCGCCTAGTCGTCCACCATCGCCCAGGCGCGAACCGGCGAGCCGCTGCCGTCGCCGATCTTGAGCGGCGGGCCGAAGAATTGGTATTCACCCTTGCCGATCAGCTGGTCGAGGTTGATCAGCCATTCGTAATGGGTGATCCCGCGGTCGCGGCAGACGCGGTGATTTGGAAATAAGTTGTCCGATGGCTTGTCGGTGGAAGGCCCTTCAACGCCATGCAGTTTGGAGCCCCGGTCGGCCAGCCAATTTGTCGCGTCGGCGGTGATGCCGGCATTGCTCCACACCACTTTCACATCCGGATAATGGCGCTCATGCAAACCGGTGCACAAGAGTACGATATGCCCATCCACTTTGACGCCGGCTTTTTCCTCCGCCGCTTCCATGTCGGAAACGTCGATGTCTCCCAGGTCGGGGATGTGGCGCATATCGAAACAGACGGACTTTCCCATGAACATGTCGAGCGGCATGTTATCGACCGTGTCGCCGTTGGGATTGGTGTGATAGAAGGCGTCCACATGGGTGCCGATATGATCGACCATGCCCAAGAAAGTGGTGGCGAAGGAGAGCCGGTCGTTCGGCGTGCCGAGCTCAAAGTCCTTGATGGTTTTTTCGTGCGTGTAATGCGGCACGATAACGGGACGCTGGAAAAGCTTATGCGCCGGCATGTTGTCCGTCATCTTTAGCGTTAAATCGATCATTGTTTGGCCCATCATACTCTCCCAATTCATCCCGCGCCCGTCGCAGTGCTAATTCGGCCGAAACCATAGCAGCGCGCCGAAGACGGCGCCAGTGGAAGAGCGCAACTTTAAGGCGGAATTAGATTCAAATGTTGATGTAGCCGTGGCGCTAGGCCGGCAAGGTGCCGACGGAGAGATAGCTGTCCTCGAAATTGGCCAACGCGACGAGACGATCACGATGCAATATTCGCAAAACGCCACCGCGGACGTCGATGAGGTTTTCGTCCCTGAGCGCGCGCAACGTCCGGTTCACGTGAATTGTGGTCAAGCCGAGCGCATCGGCCAAATGGCGCTGGCGGAGCGGCATGACGATGTAGCCGTCCACAATGGCGCTGCGAGAGCTGAGGCGCGCATCGAACTCGAGCATCAGATGCGCGATACGCTCTTTCGCCGAGCGCCGGCCCAAACTGGTCAATAGCTCGTCCGCCCGCGCGAGCTCGTTGTCATAGGTTGCGCTGATGAAGGCCTGAAGGTCTTCGCTGTCCTGAACTTTCCTGTTGATGGCGTCCGGGTCGAACTCGTCCACCACGGAATCGGGCAGCAATTGCACCGAATGCGCCATCGGCTGCTGTGAAAGCGCACCCAGTGTCGCCGGGTCTCCCGGCAACAAAAATGAAAGAATTTGCCGCCGCCCATTGCCGAGCTGCTTGTATTTCACTCCCCAGCCGTCGACGAGAACGAAAAAGGAAGAAGCGATTTGCCCCTGTCGAAGGACGGTCGTCGGTTTATTGATGACACTCTGCCGCAGGCTGAGACCCTGAATTTGCGTGAGCCGGCGCCAATCCAGCGTGGTGCCGAACGGAAATCCCTGAGAAGCACGGGAGCGGTTGGAAAGTTCGGTGCGCGACTCCGCTACGCCGATTGCATTTGAAGATTCCGCCACTGGCTAAACCCCTACCGCCTTGTTTTTAATCTCTGGAGCGTCAAACATTCTGTCGCGTCCTTGGTAAGTATTTCCGGCTTTTAATGCAATGCAAGTAGGTTTTCCGCCCGCCGGTCCGAAATCTTCGGGAAGTGGGACGGCCGCGCCGCACCGTCGGCGTTTTCAAACTATTGTGTGGACCTCTGCCGAAGCTTAAAATTGGTTAATTCAGAAATACTAAAGGACGCTTCATCATGACGCCGGACAAGGTGTTGGCGCACGCGCCCAAGATACTCGACCAATCGGAGCGCGAAATTTTTTTCGAAACCGGCTATCTGCTCAAGGAACGTTTCGTCAGCGACGCTTGGTTGGCGCGGCTCTGGGAGGTGACAGAGCGCATGATCGACGAAAGCCGGAAGGTGAGTTCGTCGGACGATAAATTCGATGTGGAAAAGGATCACACCGCGGAGGCGCCGAAATTGCGTCGCCTCACCCAGCCGGTCGATCATGACCCGCTCTACTGGGAGTTCGCGTCGAATTCGATGATTACCGACCTCGCCGAGGATCTCCTCGGCCCGAACATCAAATTTCATCATTCGAAGCTCAATTTCAAATGGTTCGGCGGCGGCGAAGAAGTGAAATGGCACCAGGACATTCAATTTTGGCCGCATACCAATTTCAGCGTACTCACGATCGGTGTCTATCTCGACGATGTCGACGATGTCACCGGCCCCATGGGCGTCGTTCCCGGCAGCCACAAGGGAGAAATTTTCGATCAATATAACAGCGACGATCAATGGGTCGGTTGCCTGAGCGACGGCGATTTGAAAAAAGTCGCTCTCGAGGACGCAGTCTATCTGCAAGGCCCCGCCGGCTCCGTTACCGTGCATCACTGCCGTACCCTGCACGGCTCGATGACCAACAATCACCCGACCAAGGCGCGCCCGCTGCTGTTGAACGCATTTTCTTCGGCGGACGCCCTGCCGATCACGCCCAATCCGACGCCGTCGCGTTATAACGGCACGATCGTGCGCGGCGAGGCCGCCCGCCATGCCGAATTCGATCCCTACCGCGGCCGTTTGCCGCCGGATTGGTCGCGCGGCTACTCCTCCATATTCGCGCTGCAACAGGAAGAGGCGGGCGCGACGGGCGCCGCCGAATAAGGCGGTGTGATCAGCCGATTATTTCGCCTTCCACCAGCGCGATCGCTTCGATTTCTATTTCGAGTTCGGGCAGCGCCAGGCCGGTGATCTCGACGATGGTGTCAGCTGGGTAAGGCGGCGTGAAATATTTTTCGCGCAGGCCGATGATCTTGTTGAAATTTCCCATGTCCTTCAGAAAGATCGTCACCTTGACGATTTTGGACAAATCCGATCCGCCGGCGCGCAGCACGGCCTGCAGATTTTCAAAGACCTGGTCCGCCTGGGCATCGAAATCGCCTTCGCCGACGACTTCGCCTTCCATATTAATGGCTGCCTGGCCGGAAACATAAATCATGTTGTCGACGCGGTAAGCCTGGGCGAGGCGAAACGCCTCATATGGGTCCGGGTCGGTCTTTATGCGGATCGCCTGTTGTGACATTGTTTGGTCTCCTGTCAAATTTGTTATCTGAAAAGAATATGCGTCCTTGCCCCCGCCAACAACATCGCGCGCGGCATCGGGATGGTGGGAGTTGAAATGGCCAAGGCGAAAGAGATCCTCACTGAAAGATCAAAGAGCATCCTCACGCTGACGCTCAACCGGCCGAAAGTACTGAATGCGGTAAACGGGCCGTTGACCGAACAATTGTTCGATGTACTGGCGGCGGTGGAAAACGATGACCGGATACGCTGCGTGGTGATCCGCGGTGCCAGCGGGCATTTCATGGCCGGCGGCGACCTCAAATTGTTTCACAGCGAATTGGACCGCGACGGCGACGAACGCCGCCGCTTCTTTGAAAAATTCGTCTATCAGGTGCACCCCTTGATTCAGGTGATCAAGCGCTTGCCCAAACCGGTCGTCGCCAGCGTCGAGGGTGCGGCGGGCGGCTTCGGCGTCAGCCTGTTGCTGGCCTGCGATCTGGTGATCGCGGCGGATACCAGCTTTTACACCATGGCCTATTGCAGCATCGGCACCAGCCCGGACGGCTCATCGACCTATTTCCTGCCGCGCGCGGTGGGTCTGAAAAAGGCGATGGAATTGGCGCTTCTGTGCGAGCGCCTCGATGCCGAAACCGCGCGCGCGCTCGGCATGGTCAATTGGGTGGTTCCCGAAAGCGCCTTGGCGAGCGAGACGGCAAAACTTGCGAAGCGCCTGGCAAGCGGGCCGACGCGCGCCTACGCCAACACAAAGAAACTGCTGAACGCTTCGCTGCACTCCACCCTCGACGATCAATTGCAGGCGGAAGCCGAAAGCTTTTCGCAATGTGCCGGCACCGCGGATTTCGTCGAGGGCATCAGTGCGTTTGTCGAGAAACGCAAGGCAAAATTCAAAGGAAAATGAGGCGCGCGCCGTCACGCGCCGCCTGAGAGGAGAACTTCCGCATGGGCAGTCACAGCTACGAGCATTACGTCAAACTTGTCGAAGAAGACTATTTCGGCAATGTCTCGCGCCAGGACATAGCGGGCATCCTCGCCTGTTTCACCGCAGATGCGCGAGTGACGATTTATCACGGTGATAACGAGCCGCGCCGGTTCAGCGGCGCGGGCGAGAACGGTGCGTCGCCGTTACCCAGTTTCTTCGAACATTTGCTCGGAAACTACGATCCCCAATTCAGCGACTTTACCCATTTCGTCGATGCGGAGAACGACCGCTGTTCGGTGCATTTCAAAGTGCGCCTCACGCCCAAGGCGGATTCGCCCTATGCCGCGTCCGGAGTCCTCAACTTAAGGAACTGCAATTTCTTCCTGTGCCGCGACGGAAAAATCCACGACATGATTATTTATTATTCCAATCCCGAAGCGGCGAATTCGACCAACCCGGTGCCGACCGGATTTCCCACAGCAACATAGGTGTTGCACGGCAGCGGATAAATGACCGGCACAACGCGATCCAGATTCTTCGGCGTCTATCCGATGCTGTTGGCCTATTACCGGGCGGATGGCGAGCTGGACCTGCCGGCGATTGCAGCACAGGCCGATGTGCTGGTACGCCACGGCGCCCATGGCTGCGCGGTGATGGGTCTGGGCACCGAGGTCAACAAGCTCTCCGGCGCGGAGCGGCGGCAAATTATCGACGGCGTCGCCGAGCGCCTCAACGGGCGTTTGCCATTCTCGGTGACTGTCGGAGAAAACAGCGTCGCCGGACAAATTGAGTTTGCCCGCGCTGCACAAGCGGTGGGCGCCGACTGGTTGGTGTTGCAGCCGCCTTCAGTCGCCGACTTGCCGGAGTGCGACGTGTTGCGCTTTTTCGGCCAGGTGGCCGACGCCGTGGATTTGCCGTTCGGCATTCAAAACGCACCGCAATATTTGGGTATCGGCCTTTCCAATGCGGGATTGCGCGAGTTGCGCGCGCAGCATGAAAATTTCCGTATCGTCAAAATCGAAGACGGGCCGCTGGCGCTGCCGCCGCTCCTCGAAGAGACCAAGGGCGAGCTCGATGTGTTCGTCGGGCGCGCCGGACTTGAGGCGATCGAGGTATTGCGCGCCGGCGCGGTGGGGTTGATCCCCGGCTTCGAGTCTCTCGACCGCATGACCGAAATGTTCAATTGCCTGGCCGATGGTCGCGACGAGGATGCCGAGGCGGTCTATCGAGGCGTCGAGCCGGCGCTTGTCTTCATGCTCAAATCCATCAATCATTTCGTCACCTATTCGCGCGAAGTTGCTGGCCGGCGCCTCGGGCATGAGGCCATCCATCACCGGCTCGGCGTTGCGGTCACGCCGCTCGGCATCGACATCGCCCAGCGCCTGGCGCATCAGTTGGGACCGCTTTAAGCGATCCAAAGGACTCAAACGGCATGCCGATATCAAAAGACCCGCAAGCGGACATCGAGATCGGCCAAATTCTTGCGGCGGCGGCGCATGACCTGCGCCAGCCGGTTCACTCCCTCAATTTACTGTTGGCCGCCTTGGCCGAGCGGGCTGAAGGAGCGGAAACCGCTTCCCTGATCAACAGCGCACAAATATCAGCGGATGGCGTGTCCGGCGTTATCGAAGCGATGCTCGGCCTTGCGGCTATCCGTGCTGGCGCTGCACCTGCGGATATGGCCGAATTCGATATCGCCGGCCTGCTCGATCATTGCCGCGACCAATATACCCGCCAGGCGGTCAACAAAGGTATCGAGCTACGCATCGTTCCGTGCGCGCTTCGGGTGCGCAGCGACCGCATCCTGTTGCAACGTTTATTGGACAATCTGATCTCGAATTCCATCCGCCATAGCAATAAAGGCCGCGTCTTGGTCGGCTGCCGCCGGCGGGGCGGCAAGCTCAGGATCGGCGTGCTCGACAACGGCCCCGGCTTGGATGCGCAAACGCTTGCTGACAATTCCCGGGCGTCGCAATCGGAATGGCGCGGTTATGCCTTGGGTGTTTCGATCGCGCGGGCGATTTGCGCGACCATTGGCCACGACATGTCGGTGTCTTCAGAGGCAGGGCGCGGCGCTGCCGTTTGGGTAGAGGTCGGCGTGGCGGGAGCGCGAGGTGAGGTGCGAAAACCGTCCTCCCCGGCCGCAGAACCGGCGCCCGTCACCGACACGGTCATCGCGCTCGTGGAGGATGACCCGGAAGTCTATTTTGCCACCTCGGAACTTCTGATCGGTTGGGGATACAAGGTGGTTGGCGGCGCATCGCTCGGGGAAGCCATTGACGCCTGCCTGGCAAACGAAAATGGCCGTCGCCCCGATCTGCTGCTGTCGGACTTCAAATTGCCGAACGCCGAGACGGCGTTCGATGTGATCGCCGGATTTTACCACCACTTCGGCGTCGAAATCCCGGCAATCGTCGTCTCCGGTGACCCCTCGGCGGCGCTGGACGTGGCTGCGGACGGGCCGGCGTACGAGATTCTGCGAAAGCCGATCCGCGCCGCGAAACTGCGCGCGCTCGTGCGCTACGCGTTGGAAAATGCCGGTTAGCGCGGGCTCGTTACCAATGCCAAATTTGGTCGTGCGCTTCGAACAATGTCGGGAACGGTTGGTTGCGCCAATAATTTAATCGTGCGCTGGCTGAGCTTGGCAGTTGGCTATAGCCAGGCCGCCCCGCGCACGCCGCTGTCCGGCCCGTATTTGGCTTCCACAAGACGCGTCGCCATCGCGCCGGACGAGGCGTAACGCGACCACAAGCGCGGCACCTTGGCGTAGAGGCTGGGGATCGCGGAAAGACCGCCGCCCAGAACCACCACATCCGGATCGAGAAAGTTAATCGCGGCCGCAAGCGCGCGCGCCAATCGCTTCTCGTAAAGCGAAATCGCGTGCCGTGCGTGTTCGTCTTTCTCTTCGGCCAGGCGGGCGATCTCCTCGGCATTCGCCGTGCGGCCGGACGCCGCAAAATAATCGCGCGACAATGCCGCGCCGTTCAGCCAGGTTTCGATACATCCGGTCTGGCCACAACCGCAGGTGACTTCCTCGCCGTCCGAACCTTCGCGCCAGGGCAGCGGGTTGTGGCCCCATTCGCCGGCGGTCGCGTTGGCGCCGGCGACAACCCGGCCGTTCACCACCAGGCCGCCGCCGACCCCGGTTCCCAAAATCACGCCGAACACCACGCTGGCGCCAGCCGCCGCGCCGTCTGTCGCTTCGGACAAGGCAAAGCAATTTGCGTCGTTGCCGATGCGCACAGGACAGTCGAGCAAGCGCTCGAGGTCGGCGCGAAAAGGCCTGCCTTGCAGCCACGGCAAATTCGCCACCAACACCGGCTCGCCGGCACCACTGACGACGCCCGGCATGCTGATGCCGATCCGCCCGGCAGGTTGCGCCTGACCCTCCAATTGCGAAACCGCCTCTGCAATTGTGTCGATGGTGGCGTCATAGTCGCGCGGGATCTCGCTCCGGCAGCGGGCTTGCTCCCTGCCCTCTTCGTCCAGGATAACGGCGGA
Source organism: Alphaproteobacteria bacterium MarineAlpha10_Bin2 (assembly GCA_002937555.1). Lineage (GTDB taxonomy): Bacteria > Pseudomonadota > Alphaproteobacteria > UBA828 > UBA828 > PTKB01. Next base: position 8,929 of record PTKB01000029.1, read on the forward strand.
AATCTTGGTGCCGCCGATATCGATGCCGATGCGCATGCCGTCCTGCTCAGCCATGGTATTCATACTGTCCATCTATCCAGGTCGCCTTGACCGCGAGATCATCGTCCAACCAGACGAGGCTGGCGATATAGCCGGCTTCGATCTTGCCAAGTGAGGATTCGAGCCCGAGAAATTCGGCCGGGTGGGCCGACGCCATGGCAAGCGCCGCGTCGAGCGGGATCGACACTTTGTTCACGCAATGCCGAACCGCACTTGCCATATCCAAAGTGGAGCCGGCCAGGCGGCCGTCCGCCAGGAAACAAGAGCCGTCTCGGACGGTGATTTCCTCGCCCGCTTGTTCGAAGCTGGTCATATCCGTGCCGACCGGCGCCATGGCGTCGGTGACGAGAAACAGCTTATCCCGCTTGGCGCGCCAGGCCGCGAGAATCGATTTATCATGCACATGCACGCCGTCAGCAATGATGCCACACCACAGATCTTCATTGGCGAGTGCCGCGCCGACGGCGCCGGGCTCGCGGCCGGTGAACTGGCTCATGGCGTTGAACAAATGGGTCATGCCCGTCAGGCCCTCTAGGTGCGCGGCTGCAATTTGCTCCGCCGTTGCCTGGGTATGCCCGGCCGAGACGCGAATCCCGGCCGCCGTCAATTGGGCAATCATTCCCTTCGGTGCGCATTCCGGCGCCAGGGTGACGAGGCGCGCCGCCGGCAAGGCGGCGAGCCGGGCGATATCCTCCGCCTCGAGCGCGCCAATATGGCCGCCATGGTGCATTCCCTTGCGCTCGGGGTTGATGACCGGGCCTTCGAGATGCATGCCGAGCAACCCCGGCGTTGGCGTCGCCAGGGCTTCGCTTACCGCGTCTATCGCCTCGGCGATGCGCGCGCGCGCATCGGTGATCAGAGTGGGAAGAAAACCAACCGTGCCGAACCGCCGGTGGGCGCTTGCCATGGTGGCGATGGTCTCTGCTGTCGGCGTCGTGTTGAACATGACGCCGCCGCCGCCATTTACTTGCACATCGATAAATCCGGGCGCCAGATGGCCACCCTCCAGGTCCTGCCGGGGAATGTCAGCGGGGACATTTTCCACCTCGACAATGTCCGCAATATGCCGGCCTTCAATGAGAACGGCATGTGCTTCCAGACGCCCGGAAGCGGTATGAATTGTGCAGTTCGTCAGGGCTTGCAAGCGCGCGTCTCCAAATCGGTCGGGTCGTGGCGCAGCCTATCAGGCCGCTGGGTCCGCGCGGACTAAATTCTAGCTTCACAATGCTTGTTTTGCGCCGACGCTCTGGGTAGCGTGGCGCCATGCTTCTCACCCTTCTCGGCACCGGCTGCCCGCAAGTCGACAGCCGCCGCTTCGGCCCTTCACAAATCGTCCGACATCAGGGCGCGACCTATCTCATCGATTGCGGCTCGGGCACCACCCAGCGCCTCTATGCCGCCGGCAGCAACGGCGCCGAGGTGGACGCGGTCTTTCTCACCCACCTTCATTCCGACCACATCGTCGATCTCTTCCAGCTCATCATTTCGAGTTGGCATCAGGGCCGTGACCGGCCGCAAGTGGTGTATGGGCCGAAGGGCACCAAGCGCTATGTCAATGGATTGCTGAGGCTGTGGAAGCCGGAATTCAAACAGCGCACCGCGCATGAGAGCCGCTCGACCACGGCGGCGCTAAAAGTGAAAGTGGTTGAAATCGAAGAAGGCGAAATATTCCGCGCCGGCGAGATGGTGGTGACGGCGGTCGAGGTCGATCATTACCCGGTCTATCCGGCTTTCGGTTTCCTGTTCGAGACCCCCGAGGCGCGTCTTGCGATCAGCGGCGACACCACATACTGCCCGGAACTTATTGAGGCGGCCAAGGGCGTCGATGTGCTGGTGCATGAAGTCTACGTCCATCACGGCTGGCCGCCGACGATGCCGTTTGTCGAGGACAAGGAAAATCGCACCGTGAAGAGCTATCACACCTCCTCGGACGTGGTCGGCATCGTGGCGCGCGAGGCGGAGGCCGGCGTTCTCGTGCTCAGCCACTTCGTGCCGACCCGTTTCGACGAGGAGGAGTTGCTGCAACAGGTGAGCGCCGATTTCGATGGTCCAATTCTGATCGGCGAGGATTTGATGAACGTCGACGTAGCCCAGCGACGGGTGCTGAGTTGGGGAATGTCGATCGCTCTCGGCAAGAAGCCGGCAGCGAAGAAGAAAAAACCCAAAGCCAAGCCAAAAGTCACAGCCAAGCCAAAAGCCACAGCCAAGGCAAAATCAGCGGCCAAGCCAAAAGCCGTGGCCAAGGCAAAGGCCGCGCCTAAGCCAAAGGCCACGGCGAAACCAAAAAAGGTGGCCAAGTCAGGCGCCACGAATAAAAGCAAGCGCACGAAACGCTCCTAAGCTTCGGGCGCGGGCGTAACTCAGCGGAGGTGGTGCAATGACGAAAAGAAAGATGTTGGTCCTGGTCCCGGTGGCGATGGACGAGAACGGCCTTGCCAAGCGGCGTTCCCAACAGAATTCGGTTGAACTCGGCCCCGATATCGAGTTCGACTATCGCGCGGTGAAGGCCGGCCCGGCGCTCTATGACAGCTATCACGATTTCGCCCTCGCCGATGTCGCCATGTTCGAGGCCGGCCTCAGCGCCGAGGATGACGGCTACGATGCCGTCTGCATCGACACCATGAGCGATTCCGGCGTGAACGCGTTGCGCTCGGTTTTGGACATCCCCGTCATCGCGCCGGCCAAGGCGTCCTATCTGATGTGCCTGTTGCTGGCGACGCGCTTCGGCGTGCTGACCCAGTGGGACCGTTGGAACATCATCTATCGCAAGACCCTGCAGGAATACGGCCTCGCTGATAAATGCGTCGGCATCCGCTCGCCCGGCCTCGCGCCCGACCCGGTAAACCTGCTCGGCGGCAAAGAGGATGTGGTGTTCCCGCAATTCCTCAAATGCGGCCAAGAACTGGTCGATTTGGGCGCGGAGGCGATCTGCCTCGGCTCCACCACCATGCACGAGGCGCATGACTTCCTGTCGCAAGAGCTGCCGGTGCCGATCATCAATCCCGGCCCCCTCACCTACAAACTCGCCGAAACGGTGCTCAGCATGGGCCTCAGCCACAGCCGCAAGGCCTACCCGCCGCCGAGCTACCTCAAACTCAATATGACCCGGGCGATGATGGACGGCGCGGCAGAATACGACGGCGAAGACTAATTCTTAACGAATTTTTCGTCGATGACGTCGAGCGCCTGATCGAGTGAATCGACGGCGAGGTCGATCTCGTCCTGGGTGATGGTGAAGGGTGGGCCGAGCTTGATGGTGTTGGGCGTAAAGCCGCCGAGGAAGACGCCCCTCTTTGCGTTTTCGCCGGCGACGATGTTGTGGGGCATGTCCGAGAGGTCGCCGGTAAAGGCTGAATAACGGTCCTCCGGCACGATCGGTTCGCCCGCGCCATTTACCAGATCGACCGTATAGAACAGGCCGCGCCCCGAGACGCGGCCGACAGAGGGATGTTTGGCGTCGAGGCCGTCGAGGCGCTCCTTGAGATAGGCGCCGCGCTGGCGCACCTGTTGCAGCATGTTGTTGGCCAGCATGTATTCGAGGTTGCCGACGATGGTGGCGCAGACCAGCGGATGACCGTCCCAGGTGCTGCCGCTCCACCAGCGCGCCGCTTCAAAATGCTCCGATATCTCCTTGCTGGCAATGACCGCGCCGACCGGCAATGCCGAGCCGTTCAGCCCCTTGCCGGCGGCGATCAAATCCGGCTCGACGCCGGGCCAATGCATATAACCGAACCATTCGCCGAGGCGCCCCACCCCGCAGATCACTTCGTCATCGATCCACAGAAAGCCGTGGCGCTTGGAAATATCGCGCAAGCCGGCGGTGTAATCGCTGTGCGGAAAAGTGCCGCCGCCGCCGAGCATTGGCTCGGTAATCACGGCAGCGATATTCTCGCCGCCGATGGCGCGGACGATCTGCTCGGTCGCTTCCAGTGACGGCAGGCGCCCTTCGCCTTGCCAATCCTCGAACTCGGGCGCCGGAATGGGAATATAACCCTGCGCCGGAAATCCGGGGATGTCCTGGACCTGATTGAAATCGCCGGCCGGCGAGATATTGGCGCGGTAGCCGCGCATCATGGTCGAGCCCATGACCATGCCGTGGAACGAGTGCGCCTGGGTGAGGATAATCGACTTCCCGGTGTAAAGACGCGCCATGGTGATGCAACTTTCCACCGCATCGGTGCCCGACGCGAACACGCGCGCCCGCCCCGCCCACTGTGTCTCGCCAAGCAAATCTTCGATGATCAGCTTGGCCGCGCGGGCGCGGTATTCATTGGCCAATCCGAAATAGACATGGCCGTAGCGCTCCATGGCGCGCGCGAGCTCGGCATGGATGGCCGGATGACGGTGGCCCATGCTGTCGGATATCAGCTGGCTCATGAAATCCAGCATGCGGGTGCCGTCCGCCAGCGTGAACCAATTGCCGTCCATGCTGTCCACCGGCGCATAACTATATTCGGATGCCGCTTGTAGGCCGTGCAGGTAATAGGCGCGGTCCCATTTCTCCAACTGATCCCAATCACGCGACATTTTTTCGAATTCCCAGCTTTGTGATTTATTGAAAGCGGCGCAATTAATTCATGCAAAGCAACTCTGGCGCAAGATAGCGCTCGGACTTAAATTGAGATACGCGATTCGATACGCCGCACTTAAAGTCGGTTTCAAAAGGAAGTCATCGCAGTGACGTCGCCAGACAGACGGGAAGAAGTCAGAGTCCAAATCGAGCATTTAAGCACCCGGCCGAACAGCATATTGCGTGCTTTGGACCGAGTGGCGTCCCGGTTTATCGACGATAATGCGTACCCTGACCCCGATGACAAGCTGCGGGCAAAAGTCTTTGTCATCTCGCATTTCTTATCTCCGAACCTGGCGCTTGCCATCGCCGCCATGCTTTATTTTGGTGCCGGCGTTGCCTCGTCGAGCCTGTACTGGCTGGTTCTCGGTTTCGCCTTATTTTTCGTTTATCCTTTTGTCGTCAAGCGGGGGATTTCTTACCGCATCGCCAGCGTCCCTTCTCTGGTGCAATTTTCGCTGCTCGTCTATTCCGCACTCTATTATTTCAACGGCATCCAATCGTTCATCATTCCTTGGATCGCCTCAATTCCGGTGGTGGGCATGCTGTTTCTCGGCGTGCGCGGGGCGATCTTAACCTGCCTCCTTGCGACGATCGGCCTCTTGACCATGCTCTTTATTCACATGTCGGGCCATGAATTTCCCCAGACCGTGGTCGGCGAATGGCAATCGCTGGCGTTTATCTTCTCGACTTCGCTTTGCGTAATATTCGTCTCGGGTATCGTGCTTGCGCATTTGAGCTTATACCGAATGTCGCAGCGCCGCCTGCAAATCGAATTGATGCGCCACCAGCAAACCACCGCACGATTTCGCCAGGCCAGAGACTCGGCGAACGAAGCCAGCCTCGCGAAATCGCGCTTTCTCGCCACCGCCTCGCATGAATTTCGCACGCCGCTCACGACGATTCAGGCGGGCGTCGATCTGTTGTTGCGCTACCGCGATAAGATGGACGAGAGCCAGGGAGCGGAGTATCTCCATGATGTCACGCGTCAGGTAAAAACCATCACCCGTTTATTGGACAATCTTCTGCTCGTCGGCGAGGAGGACGAGACCGACATCGAATATAAGCCCGAGGTCATTAAGCTCGCCGATGTGTGCGAGGATATGGTGCGCCAAATGCGCCTCAGCGCCGAAGAAAACCAGAATTTGAAAATCAATTTTTCCGGAGATTGCAAAACCGCGTTCATGGACGAAGGGATACTTCGGCGAATCCTTTCCAACCTGCTATCGAACGCGATCAAATATTCGCCGCCCGACGCCGACGTCTCCCTCACCGTGACACGCCGGGACGACAGCATCCTGCTCCAGGTCGACGATCACGGTGAAGGCATTGCCGAAGACGAAGTGGAACGCATCTTCGAACGCTATTACCGGGTCAGCGATACCGCGCGTGTGGGCGGTACCGGTTTGGGGTTGTCGATCTTCAAGGCGGCGGTGGAAGCGCATCACGGGACCTTCCGGGT
>PTKB01000290.1 GCA_002937555.1 Alphaproteobacteria bacterium MarineAlpha10_Bin2
GTCGATTCCGAATTTCATTTGGGCATCGCCCGGGCGGCGCGCAACGGTTATCTGCTGGCCGCCATCGAAGAGGCGCGGGCCGCCATGTTCTTGCCTATCGGCGCCGTGTTCCGCCGCCTCGAAGACAATTCCAACGCCTATCACGAGGCCATCTTCGCGGCCCTCAAAGCGGGCGATGCGGATGCAGCGGAAGCGGCGATGCGTGCGCATCTTAGGGTCAGCCGCGACGGCGTCGAAGGCCTGGTGCAACGAACCTTTCCGGTTAAAGGTTAAAGCCGGTGAATAGCCAAATGGACGTCGAATTCGGCTTCGTCGCCGCGCCGACCGGCGACCTGAGCCTCACCGACGGCGAGACCTACGATGAAGTCCTCGCCGATTGCGAGCTCGGCCAGGAGTTGGGCTACGGCACGGCATGGATGATCGAGCATCATTTCTCCGATTACTATCCGACGCCCAATCCGCTGGCGTTCCTGCATTTTATCGCCGCGCGCTTTCCTGATCTGGCGCTCGGCACCTGCGTGCTGGTGACGCCCTGGTATGAGCCGCTCCGCCTCGCCGAGGAAATCGCCCAGCTCAACGCGCTCACCAAGCAGCCCTTGCATCTCGGCATGGGGCGCGGCACCGCCAAGATGGAATATGACGCCTTTGGCATCGATATGGAATTAGGCCGCGCGCGCTTCCGCGAATGCTATGAAGTCATCACCAAAGCGCTCCAAGGGGGGCGGTTCACCTATCGGGGCACGCATATGAACGTGCCCAAGGAAATCGAAATCCGCCCGCGCACCGACACCGGCAAGATTCATTTTTACGGCGCGCTTGGCGCCAGCCCGGAGAGCGCCGAAATCATGGCCGATATGGGCCTCACGCCGATTTGCACCACCATCGTCAATTTCGAGAAACAGCATGAAGTGATCGCGCGCTGGCAAGCGCGGGCGGCGGCGCACGGCGTCGACACGACGAAGCCGATTCCGCTTTTGGTCCATTGCATTATCGGCGATAGCGATGAGGCAGCGGTCGAGGATGCGAAAACCTTCATCCCTCCCTTCATGCAGCAGCAGGTCGATCATTACGAGGGCGACAAGGACCATTTCAAGAATTTGGAATCCTATAAGTCCTGGAGCCACGTCTTCAACAGCATGCTGAGAAAATGCAATCCGGAGGCCATGCCGCGCTGGTCGCAATTTCAATTGGTCGGCTCGCCGGAGACCGTGTGCCGCCAGTTGGAGCGCTATGTGGCGGCGGGCTTCGGAAATTTCCTGCTGCATATCGCCACCACCGGCATACCGCGCGCCAAGCGCCATAACTGGATGCGCCGCTTCGCCCGGGAAGTGGCGCCGCGCTATTCCTCGAAATTCAAGGGCTGAGAAGGTCCTGGAATAAAACGCATGACGGAAGAATTCAGCGGTAAGAACGTGATCCTAACCGGCGCCGGCGGCGGCCAGGGCCTGGCGATCGCGCGCGCACTCCAGCAAGTGGGCGCCGAGGTGACGGCGATCGACCTCAAGCCGGAGCCGGGCGATTTCAATCTCGGCAGCGGGCATTACGTCGAAGGCGACGTCACCGACGATGCGTTCGTAAAATCCACCATCGCCGCCGCGTACGCGCGCGCCGGGCGGCTCGATTATCTGGTGAACGCGGCGGGCGTCGGCTGGTTCGACAGCGACACCTCGATTACCGAGATGGACATGGATCTGTGGCGCCAGGTGATCGAGATCAACCTCACCGGCGCCGGCCTGATGGCGCGCCATGCGGTGCCGCTGATAAAGGAGGGCAGGCGCGGCGGCGCGCTGGTGCATATCGCCAGCATCGCCGGCTTGCGCAATATGGAAAACATCATCGAAAGCGGGCCTATGGAGGCCTATCAGGCGTCGAAATTCGCCCTTGTCGGGCTGTCGCGCTCGCTCGCCATGCAGTTCGCCGGCGACAATATCCGCTCCAACACGATCTGCCCGGGCGCCATTCTCTCGCCGATGACCAGCCCGATTTACGATGTCCATCCGGAGCGTGCCGAGGCGATGGCGGCGCGCACGCCCTTAAGGCGTCTCGGTTTGCCGGAAGACATCGCCTATGCCTGCCTGTTCCTCC
>PTKB01000291.1 GCA_002937555.1 Alphaproteobacteria bacterium MarineAlpha10_Bin2
CTCGCCAATCTGACGCCGGAGCCACAGCAGGTAACCATCGCAGGCCCGCCCGCCGGCACGGCGCGCATCGGCCGGCTGGACGAAGATAATTTCGTCACCGTGGTTACCGAGCCTGCCGCCTTTGCCGCCGATTGCGGCCCGTCCGGCGATGCATCTAGGCTCGATCTCGGTGCTTACGCCGTATTTCGTATCGAGTGGGAGGCAGCATGAGCCGCTTCGCTATCATCGTCGAATTCGAGCTTCTCGAAGGCGGCTTCGACATCTTCCATCAGGAAGTTCTGAGAAACGGCGAAGCCTCGAAGCGCGAAGAGCCAGGCTGTCAAACCTTCGACATCCTGGTCCCCAACAAGGAAGAAAACCGCATCGTGCTGTACGAGACCTATGACGATGAAGAGGCGTTCCAGGAACATCTGCAAACCAAACATTTCAAAGATTTCAGCGACCGCGTGAGCGGTTTGGTGACGGACCGGAAAATAACGAAATTCAGCGTCAGCAATGACGACTGAGAGCCGTAACGCGACAACGTAAAAGGACGAACAATGGTCGATTCAGCCCTCAAGAACATGACCAAGAACAGCCGGCTCAAAGTGGGGACTTTTTTGGTCGAATTCAATACGCCGGGGATCGGCCAGATCCTCAAGGCTTCCGGGTGCGATTTCGTTCTCGTCGATATGGAGCATAGCGGTTTTAGCATCAGCGATATCAAGCAAATCCTGCGCTACATGCAGGCGGCGGATTTACCGGTGATCGTGCGTCCGCCGTCGAAGGAGTATCACCATGCCGCGCGCGTCTTGGATATCGGCGCCGGCGCCGTCATGTTCCCCATGGTGGGCTCGCCGGAAGAGGTGAAGCGCTTGCTCGATTTCATTAAATATCCGCCCAAGGGTGGGCGCGGCGTGGCGCTGCAAATCGCCCATGACCGTTATGCTCCCGGCCCGGTCATGAAGAAGCTGAGCGACGCCAACCGCAACACCGCGTTCTGCGCCCTGATCGAGACCCTCGAAGGCGTGGAGAATGCCGACGCCATCGCCGCCATTAAGGATGTCGATCTCATGTGGATCGGCCATTTCGATCTCAGCGCCGATATGGGAATCGCCGGGCAGTTCGATCATCCGAAATTCAAGGCGGCGATCCGCAAGATCGTGGCGGCCTGTAAGAAACACGATAAATCTCTCGGCCGCCTGGTGCCCGAAGCGAAGGTGGGCGGCGCCCTGTTCAAGCAGGGTTTCGATTTCATCTGCCATTCCGGCGATGTCTGGATGCTGCAAGCCACCATGCAGGCAGGCTCCGACAAACTACGCGCCACCTGCAAGGGCGGGCGCAAACGGAAAGGGCGCTAATCATGGCGGATAATTTTCGCGTCGCCGTTAGCAGCGATTTCATCAAGCCCGATGGCTCGCAGGCCTTTCCGATGTTCGATATGACCCCGCTCGACGACAAGGCGAATGTCGAGTGGAAATATTTAGAGGATCGCGACGGTCCGGTCTCGGTGGAAGAGCTGGCCGGCCATGACGCACTCATTCTGTTGGGTCAGCGCTTCGATCGCTCGAGCGTCCCCTCGGACGGCAGGCTCGCCCATGTGGCGCGCTTCGGCGTCGGCTATGACACCGTCGATGTCGATGCCTGTTCCGACAACGGCATCGCCCTGACCATTACGCCCGACGGCGTGCGCCGGCCGGTCGCGGTATCGATCATCGCCCTGATGCTGGCTTGCACCGGAAAACTGCTGATCAAGGACAAGCTCACCCGTCAGGGACCGGAAGGCTTCGCCAAGAAGATCGACCATATGGGCGTCGGCCTGGTCGGCAAGACCTTGGGCTCCATGGGGATCGGCAATATCGGCGCCGAGATGTTCCGTATGGCGGCACCGTTCGACATGAAATTCATCGCCCATGACCCCTATGCCGATGCCGCGGTGGCTGAGGAGCTCGGTGTGCGCATGGTCGACAAAGAGACGTTGGCGAAAGAGTCCGACGTGCTCGCCGTGAACTGCCCCTATAACGACGAGACCTATCAAATCG
>PTKB01000003.1 GCA_002937555.1 Alphaproteobacteria bacterium MarineAlpha10_Bin2
GTGCGCCGGCCACGGCGGCGACGATGTGGCAATGCGGAAAGACCCATCCGCCGCCATCGCCGAGATCGTCGTACCAGGGTTGCGGGTGCGCCATTTTGCGATAGGCGAGGCCGAATTCGCCAACCGCGGCGCCGAGGCTCACGGCCTCCACTTCGCCGGCCGCCATGCGCGCGACATAGCCCAACGTGAACGCCGATCCGGCGAGGGCGCGGTGGCGCGGATCCTGCTGGTTGAACGCCATGCGGATATTGGTTTTGTTGTCGTAAGTGCTTGGGCCGTAGGGATTGTAGCGCATGCCGATAGCGCTCGGGCCGACCCTGTAAGTCTTGCCGCCGGCCATGGCGCGCACCGAGCCGATGAGCGACGGCAGGGATTGCAAGGTCTCCATGACCGAGCGGTCATCGACCTCATGCACCACGGCCGAGGTGAGGTGCGAGATAAAGTCGTAAAGGTCGGGGGTCGGGTGATTGCGGTTCAATTCGGTGAAGTTGGTCAGCACGCCGCCGCCGAGAGCGACGCCGGGAAAGGCCTGGCGCGCCGCGCTGTAGGTTTCCTCGAAGCTCGGCACGCCGAGTGCCTCAAGGGTTTCCAAGGTGAAATCCATGAGCCGCGCCTGGGCCACGATGACGGCGTCGGGTTTGACCTCGGCCGCCGCGATGGCGCCGGCGGCATGGCTCATTTCTTCCGTCAAAGGGCGCTCGCAAGGGGCGACGATTTCGACCACCAATTCCGCCTCCAGCGCGTCGGCGAGCTGCTGGCAAGCGGACAGATCGGCTTCGTTCTGATCGGCGCGATATTCCGCGATCAGCAATTGCGGGCCGACACCCTGCAACAGGTCGAGCGCCTCCAGGCTTTTTCGGCCGAGATCGGCAGGGACGCCGATACCGATGCGCGGCATTTTCTTGCCGCTGCCGGCGCCGAGGGTGACCGCGATGGCGGAATAGCCGTCTGCGGCGGAATCGCCTGCTGCGCCGTCGAAGGTTACCGCCACCGATTGGTTGAACTCGCTGCCGCCGTCGATGGTGTAGGGAAAGGGCAGCGACAGCGGGCGGTAATAGGTCTTGTAAGAGGCGTCGGTCCAATTGCGCTGGTCCTCGCACTCCCAAGCATGTTCGCCCTCCATGCGGCAGGTTACGCGAAGGCCCGGCGGCGCCTCATGTGTGATCGCACGCATGTCGAAAAACGGCTGCAGCGGCATGACGTGATCGGGAAATATGGTCTCCTCGGCGCTGCCGTCGACATGCAGGATCGTGCACGGTTGCCCGGCGACGCCATCGACGGCGTGCAGGATGACGAATCCCGTGCGGCTGGTTTCGAAATCGCTTCCGGTGCGCGCCGCAACGCTGAATTTCAAGCCATCGGTTGCCGAGCCGGCGATCTCGGCATGAAAACTTATCGAGCCGCTGGCTTCGTCGACTTCGCCGTCATAGGAAGCCCGAAAACTGTCCCCGCCCTCCTCGATGGAGAGATTGGATATAGCCGGGTGATAGGTCTGCCAAGCCGGGCCGCGCACGACAAAGGCGATGCCGCGTATGGCTTCATGGCCGCCCATGCGCACATAGCGCAGTTTACCGGCCTCCAACTCGACCGACAGCGGACCGGCGCGGAGTGTGCGGATTTCGGCCCGCGGCTCTTCGGTTCCGAATAGCTTGAGTGCCCGGCTCGGGGGCGCAACGGTCATGACTGTCTCCCCATCGGCGTGCTTCTTTTTTTGGCCTTGCTGCCGATCGGATGAGTATAGCGTTGGTCTACCTGTTAGACCAGGAAGACCAAGTATCGCAGCGAGAGATTTCAGCCCAAATGGGGTGGTGGGCGGAGATGCGGGCTCAAGCGCCATTCGGCGTATTTCAAGGTGCGGACGATGACAAGGGTCAGTGCGAGATAGAAAATCGCCGCCAGGAGAAACAATTCGTAGGGCGCGAAGGTACGCGCGACGATGACCCGCGCAACGCCGGTGATGTCCAAGAGCGTAATCGTGCTGGCGAGCGCGCTGCCTTTGAGAATGAGGATGATTTCATTGCCGTAGGCCGGCAGGGCGAGGCGAAAAGCACGGGGAACAGTGATGCGGCGCAGTATTAAGAATTTTGGCATGCCGAGCGCGCGCGCCGCTTCAAGCTCACCGTGCGGCACTGCCTGAATGGCGCCCCTCAGGATTTCCGCCGTGTAGGCGGCGGTGTTGAGAGTGAAGGTAAATATGGCGCACCAATAGGCTTCCTTGAATACCAGCCACAGGAAACTTTCGCGCACCGCTTCGGATTGGCCCAAGCCGTAATAGACGATGAAGATCTGCACCAGGAGCGGCGTGCCGCGGAAGACGAAGATAAAGCCATAAACCGGCATCCAAACGACGGCATGTTTGGACACCCGCGCGAGCGCCAACGGGATCGCCAAGCACAAACCAAGCGCCAGCGCCAAAGCGATCAACTGCACCGTCATCGCCATGCCCTCGAGGAGCGACGGGATGCTGTCGACCATCAATTGGAGATCGAATTCCATGCGCCTAACCCATGCGCACGCCGCGTCGGGCGCGGCGCTCGGAATATTGCAACACGACCATCGAGACGATGGTGAAGAGGAGATAGATCACCGCGGCGGCCAGAAAAAATTTGAACGGCTCGTGCGTTTTTCCGGCGGCGGCGCGAGTATTGTACATGAGCTCGTTGAGGTTCACGACCGAGATCAGCGACGTGTCCTTGAGCAGCACCAGCCATAGATTGCCGAGGCCAGGAAGGGCGAAGCGCCACATTTGCGGCAGCATGACGCGGCGGAACATTTGCAGACGCCCCATGCCGACCGCGTAAGCCGCTTCCACCTGCCCTTTGGGAACGGCAAGAATAGCGCCGCGGAACACTTCGGTGGCGTAGGCGCCGAACACGAAGGCGAGCGTAAACGTGCCGGCGATAAACGGCTTTATTTCGACATATGATTCACCGCCGAGCCCGTGCCAGATATTCTGCACCAACAAGGAACCGCCATAAAAGACGATGAGAAGCAGCAGCAATTCGGGCAGGCCGCGGACAATCGCGGTATAGGCAGTCGCCGCGCCGCGCAACAGGATGAAATTCGATAGCTTGGCGGTGGCGCCGACCAATCCGAACACCAGGCCGAGCGCGACCGAAGCCAGGGCGACCCTGAGGGTCAGCCAAGCCCCGTCGACCAGCAACGGCCCATAGCCGTGCAGTTCGATCACGCGCGGGGCACCTTCTCCTGAAAAACGAAAGCGCCCCGGGCCGTTATGGCCCGGGGACGCTTGCTCTCATGTCGCGGTCGGTCTAACCGCCATAGACATCGAAGCCGAAATATTTGTCGTTGATTTTCTTATAGGTGCCGTTGGCGCGGATAGCGGCAATGGCGTCGTTGAGCATTTTCTGCAAATCCGTATCGCTTTTGCGGATGGCGATGCCGGCGCCGTCACCGAACCATTTCGGATCGGTAAAGTCGGGGCCGACGAATTCGGCATCCTTGCCGGCGTCGGTTTTCAGAAAGCCTTCTTCCAAGGCGACGCTGTCGGCGAGAAGCAGGTCCACGCGGCCCGCCGTGAAATCGAGATAGGCTTCGTCCTGGGTACCGTATCCCTTGATTTCGACGATATCGCCATAATTATCGTTCACGAAATTCTCGTGGATGGTGGCGCGCTGCACACCAACCGTTTTTCCTGCCAACGAATCACGATTAATTTCGATGCCGGAGCCCTTCTTGCGCACGAATTTGGCCGGCGTCGAATAATATTTGTCGCTGAAGGACACCTTCTTCTTGCGTTCCTCGGTGATCGACATCGAGGCGATGATGGCGTCGTACTTGTTGGCTAGAAGAGCGGGAATAATGCCGTCCCAATCCTGCGGTACCAAATCGCATTCTGCGTTCATTTGCTCGCAGATCGCATTAGCGATGTCGATGTCGAAGCCCATTAACGTGCCGTCCGGCTCCATCCAACTGAAGGGCGGATAGGCGCCCTCGACGCCGACGCGCAGCTTGCTCCAATCCTTCGCTTCTGCGATTCCGGCGTATAGCGCCACTGAGGCGGCGAGAATAATGGCCGTCAGTAAATTTCGGATTTTCATTTTCAGCTCCCTGTTTTTTGTGTCCAGCCTCAAGGTTCCGATTTCCCAAAGGCGCGGTCAAGAGTTCAAAAGTTAAAATTCACCGGCGGCGAGGAACTGCCGGCAACGTTCGGAGCGTGGCGCGCCAAAGACTTGCGACGGCGGGCCCTCTTCCTCGACACGGCCGTCATGAAGAAATATTGCCTTCGAGGAAACTTCGCGTGCGAACGCCATCTCGTGGGTGACGATAATCATCGTCCGGCCCTCTTCGGCGATATCGCGGATTACTTTTAGCACTTCGCCGACCAATTCCGGATCGAGCGCCGATGTCGGCTCGTCGAACAGCATCAATTGCGGCTCCATGGCGAGCGCGCGGGCGATCGCAGCGCGCTGTTGCTGACCGCCGGAGAGATGGGCCGGGTAATGCTCGCGCTTGTCGGTCAGCCCGACCCGCTCCAAGAGCGCCTCTGCCCGCTCGTACGCTTCGGCTTTGGGCAGTTTCAACACATGCAGCGGCGCTTCGGTCAAATTCTGCATAACCGTCATATGCGTCCATAGATTAAAACTCTGGAACACCATGCCGATGGTCGAACGAATACGATCGACCTGACGCGCGCTCTCGGGCACGAGCCCTTTACGGCCCTTGTTTTTCATGCGGATTAATTCGCCACCCACCCAGATGCGCCCGGCACTGGGCGTTTCCAAAAGATTGACACAGCGCAGCATGGTGCTCTTGCCCGAGCCGCTGGCGCCGATGATGGAGAGAACGTCGCCCTCCCCCGCCGTGGCGGAGACGCCCTTCAGCACCTCGAGCGGACCGAAGCTCTTATGCAAATCCTCGACCGCGAGCGCGTTGCCGCCATCAGGGACTTGGTCAGTCACGCTTTCCGTCACATTGAAACTCGACACACCGTATCCGTTTGGTAGCCCGTAATTACCCGCCGCCAACCGCACAGCTTCTCATCCAATGCGCGGTCGCCGGTATCCACATGCAACAGATTATCCCGAAGCGAAGCAATTTTCTCTATCGTTGCGGCGACGGTGATGTGTTCGATACCGACGCGCGAAATCACGGCGGCGCTGATCTGCTGATTGCCACGGCCGAAAAAATGCCCCTGCCCGCCGATTGGCGTCACGGCGATGGCTGCCGTGCTGTCCAAGGCGGCAAGGATATCGCGCTCGCCGGCATCATCGGCGATGCGCGCGCCGTCGCGCAACAGATCGACGCCGAGCAGGGTTTTTTCCACGCCGATCGCTTCCGCCACGGCGCGCATGGTGGTGCCGGGGCCAAGGATATAGAGGCGCCCCGGCTCCATCGCCTCGGCGATGCGCATTGCGATGCCGGCGAGCGCCGTGCGGTCGCGGCTGACGCCGCCGGCCTTGCTGCCCTGCACCAGATCGGGCAAATAGGGCACACTCAAATAGCCGTAGAGCTTGGCCGAGACCGCGCCGTCGCGGAACGCCGCCTCGTCGATATCCATCACTTCGAGCTCGCGCAGCGAAATACCGCCCTGCAAATAACGCAGCACCATGCGGGCAGCGGCGCGCGGGTTGGTGGCATAAACGGCGGAATGCATTTTCACCCCGGCGGGAATACCGACCACCGGAACGGTGCCGCCGATGGCGCGCACCAAATCGCGCGCCGTGCCGTCGCCGCCGGCAAAGAGGATGAGATCGACCGGCAGCTCGGCCATCGCTTGCGCAGCACGCTCGCTGTCATCGGCGGTCGTATCGCCGTCCATTGAAGTTCCGATTATTTCAGCTGTGTAGCCGGCCGCGCGCGCCTCCGTCTCACCCATCTCCCCGGGGGCAGCGAACAGCTTAAGGGGCGTGTTTGCTTGGGCGATGGCACCGAGCGCCTCAAGGGCGCGCGCCGGCGCTTGCGGCTCGGCGCCCAATTCCCGCGCGCGGGCGACGATTTCGGGCGTATCGCTGCCCTTGAGTCCAACGGTGCCGCCCATCCCGGCGATGGGATTGACGATCAGACCGAGGCGGAAGGCCACCAGGGCTCAATAGCCTCCGTGGTGATGTTCGATCTTGCGCCGGTTTTCCGACGTCCACATTGCTTTTTTGCGCATGTATCCGCGATAGGTGAAGGCCCAGCAATCCGGGTCTTCCGGCACGTCGCCGTCGATGCGCGTGGTGGCGGCATTGTAGGGCCCGCCTTGCGCTTTCTCGGCGTCGCTATAGGCCTCGTCGGAGATCGCCTGCAGCGCCGCCAGCATCTGATCCATCTCCTCGACCGTCAGCGATTCGCCGGGCTCCATGGTAAATGGCTCCGGCACCAGCATCGGCATATGGCTCGGCATGCAATGCTGCACGCCGAAATCGACCATGCGGTCGATCACGTCATGGCTGGTGACGCCGGTCTCGGCGAACATCTGCTCGAAGCTGTAGCGCACCTGTTCGAGCTTGGGATAATTGTTGGCCGGCCACGGAATGGTGACGCCGCGCACGTCGCGCATCTTGGCGAGCATATAGTTGTTGTTGAGGACCGCCGTCTCGGCCACGGCACGGAGACCCTCGGCGCCGAGACTCATGACCCAGGAATAGGCCTTCAACACCGCATGCACATTGCCAATAAAGGCGCGAATGCGGTCGATGCCTTCGCCTCGGTCATAGTCGAGGCGGTAACCGCCGGCGCCGTCCTCGGCGACGATCGGGCGCGGCAGGAATTTGCGTAGAAATTCCTTCACGCCGACCGCGGCGCAACCCATGCCGAGCGAGCCGTGCGGCGCGGAGAACGTCTTGTGCAGGTTGAACTGACACATGTCGAAGCCGGTATCGCCGGCGCGCACCACGCCCAAGAGCGGATTGCCGTTGGCCTGGTCGTATGCGCAGAGCCCGCCCGCCTCGTGCACCAGATCGACGAACTGGCGGATATGCGGATTATACTGCCCGGTATCTTCCGGGTTGGTCAGCATCAGGCCCGCGGTGCGCTCGGAAATCGCCGCCTTCAGCGCATCCACCCCGGCGTAACCCATGTCGCCCGGCATCAGCGTGATCACCTTGAAGCCGGCGACCGACGGCGTCGCCGCGTCCGCCGGATGCGAGAAGGAGGTGGTGATGATTTCGTCGCGCTTGCCCAGATCGCCGCGCGATTCATGATAGGCGCGGATCAAGCATGCGTTGGTGTAAATGCCCTGGGCGCCGCTTGCCGGCTGGAACGTGAATTCGTCCATGCCGGAGATCTCGCACATGATGCGGTTGAAGCGGTACATCAGCTCCAACAGGCCTTGCAGGCTTTCCACCCCTTGCAACGGATGAAGATCGGCGAGCCGGGCGCCGCGCGCGATATGCTCATGGACCTTCGGGCTGTATTTCATCGTGCAGGTGCCCATCATGTCGGTGGTGACATCGAAGCCCATGCACATTTGCGACAAGCGCAGGAAATGGCGCAGCACGCGATGCTGCGTCACCTCGGGCAAATCAGGCGGCGCGGCGCGGCGCGCGCCTTCGGGCAGTGAAGCCGCCACATCGCCGACGGCGGCGACAATTTCCGCATCCACGGCAGGTGGCACGATGCCGCGTGCGCCGGCTTCGCTCAACTCGTTGATCAGCGCCTCGTTCCAGCGCGCGGCATGAAAGCCGCTTCCATTCGCGCTCATGACAACACCTCCGCGAGGCTATCGACAAGCCGGTCGATTTCTTTCTTGCCGTGTATTTCGGTGACGCAGTAAAGCGCCGACTGGCCGAATTCCGGAAACTCGTCGCTTAAATCTTTGCCGCCGAATATGCCGTTCGCCAGCAACGCGGCGTTGACCTCGGCGACGGTTTTGCCGCTGGCGGCGAAATCGATGATGAACTCCTTGAAAAAGGCGCAATCCAAATGGGCGACGCCGATGCCGTCGAGGCTGTCGATGCGCTCGGCGGCGTAACGCGTGCGTTGCATGATTCCAGCTCCCAATTCCTCGATCCCGCGCGGCCCCATCAGCGACAGATAGACCGCCGCACCGATGCCCCACAGCCATTGCGTGGTGCCGGCGTAATCCTCCGAATCATGGCGCTTGTCGTAGGAGGTTCGCTCCATGGTCGACCAGGCGAAGCCGATATCGCCTTCCTCGGCGCCGGGCGCGATGCTCATCAGGATCATCGGAAATTCGGCGACGAAGCGTTCTTCGTCGCGGCTGGCGATAAACCCGGCGCAGCCGCCGCCGGCATACATGTGAATGCCGAGCGGCTGAATTTCGCCGCACACGATATCGGCGCCGTAATCGCCGGGCGCCGCGAGCACGCCGAGGCTTAAGGGGTCGACACCGACCACCAGCATGGCGCCGGCGGCATGCACCAACTCGGCAATTTCCGCGCCGCGCCCCTCGATGAGGCCGAAATAGGACGGGTTCTCAAAATAAACCGCGCCGATATCGGAGGTGAGCTTTGATTTGAGATCGTCCAAATCCACCAGCCCGCTCGCCGCATCGAGGGCGATCGTATCGACATCCGCCACCATCTTGGTGAAGCCGCGGATTTGCGATTGCATGTCGCCGCTGACGGCGCCCGACAACAGCACGCCGCGTCGTCCGGTGATGCGGCAGGCCATGGTGACGGCGCTGTTGACCGCCGCGCCCATGTCATAGGCCGGGGTGCCGACGACTTCCATGCCGACCAACTCGCCGATCAGGCTTTGGAATTCGAACATCGCCTGATTCTTGCCATGGTCCGAATAGGTGCCGCCGCCATAGGCGGTGAGAAACTCGCCACGCCCGGTAATTTCGTCGCAGATCGCCGGGACATAATGTTGCCAGCAGCCGGCGCCGCAAAAATTGAGGTGATCGCGGCACGAGAGATTCTTGCCGATAATGGCTTCGACATGGCTGCGCAGATCATGCTCGGACGGCAGCGGATCGGGCAGGTTTAGGAGACCTTTCACCTGCAAATCCTCGGGCACAGAGGCATACAGATCGGTGACACTGCCGACGCCGATTTCCGCCAGCAGGCGCTGTCTCGCCTGCGGCGCCGCGTTCGGAACGTAAGGGTGAATAAAACCTTTTTCGTCCGTCATGTCGTGATCTCCCGTATTTCCCGCGGCCCGTTATCCGCCCGTCATCAGGATAAGCATAAGAGACAGGCTCACAAGAGAGACTGCGGTGGTAACGACGATCGCCGCCGAAGCGTCTTCGAGGCGGACTCCATAGTGGCCGGCGATGACGAAGGCGTTGGCGCCCACCGGCATGCCGGCCATCAGAACCGCGACGACCGCCCAGAGCGGCTCGAGCGGAAATACGAATAGAGTCAACAGCCAGACCACGAGCGGAAACAGCGCCAGTTTAGCGACGCTGGATAGCGCGGCGAAGGCAAGCAGAGTGGCGACCGGCCGACCAGCGAGGAAAAGGCCGATGGCGACGAGGGCGGCCGGCGCCGCGGCCTGGCCAAGAAGGCCCAACAATCTCTCGATCGAAAGCGGCAAAGTTGCGCCCGTCAGCGACAACAGCAAGCCAATCACCACCGCCCACAGCAATGGATTGGTGCAAAGCGCCTTGGCGGTATTGAGGAGCACTCCGCCCGACGCCCGGGCGCGGGTGATTTCCAAGATCAGCACCGCGCCGGTCATGATCAACACCGAATTGATCAACACGCTGAGACTGGCCGGAACCACCGCCGGTGCGCCGAACGCGGTTGCGGCAAGCGGTATGCCGAGATAACCATTGTTGTCATAGCTGGCGATGACGCCGCGCATGGCCGAGCCGGCCAGATGATCCTTGAAGAGTAAGCGTCCGGCTAAACCAGCGGCAATCCAGGTTACGATGATGCCGATGGAAAAGACGGCAATGAAATTCCAATTGATGATCTCGTCCGCCGGCACGCCGGCCAAGCTAACGATCATCAGCGCCGGCATGGCGAGGTAATAGACAAAATTATTGAGCGCCGGGAAGATGGCGCCACCGAGAATATTAAACCGTGCCGCGCCGTAGCCGATGGCGATCAAGGCGAATGCCGGGAGCACCGCTGTCAGCAGCGTCTCCATTGCAGGGTCGCAGCGTTAGGCGTCGAAACGGTCGATCACGACACCCGGCGGCGTGGCGGCAACATAGTCCTTGCCGTCGAACACATGTTGGCCGTTTACCCACACGCCATGCACGCCCTCGGAATCGCGCGTGAGGCGGCTTTCTCCGCCGGGTAAATCGAAGGCGCGGCGCAACGGCCCGCGCGTCACCGTCGCCGGGTCGAACAGCAACAGATCGGCATGGGCGCCGGGAGCGATACGTCCACGATCGGTAATGCGGTAGAGATCGGCGGGCAAGCTGGTCAGGCGTCGAATGGCATCGGCCAAATCAAATGACCCACGCTCGCGCACCCAATGTCCGAGCAAATGGAGGCCATACGCCGCATCGCAGAGATAGCGCAGATGCGCGCCGGCATCCGACAGACTGATCAAGCTGCCGGGCTCCTGCATGAGCTTCTCGACTTCGTCTTCGTTGGAATTCATCAGGCCGGCGGTAAAGACCGTCTCCAGACCCTCATCCGCGGAGAGATCGAAAAAGGCATCGATGGGATCCTTGCCCTGGCGTTCGGCGACTTGCTCGATGTTCAGCCCTTCCAAACTCTGGTTCTCCGGCCGCGCCGCCATGGCGACCTCAACATTCGACCAATCGCCAAAGAACAATTTGCCTTTCTGCGGCACGTCCAAATCGTGGCGGAAGCGGCGGCGGAATTCCGCGTCGCGGATTTGACGCTCAAAACTTTCATTGTCGACATTGATCAGCGGCCGCCATGAATCCAGGCTTTGCATCGGGAAGGCGGCGGTCAGGGCGAAATCCATGCTGAGGCTTTGGCAGGACACTTGCGCCCAAAGTTGGTTTCCGCGTGCCTGAGCGGCGGCGGAATCGGACACCATCTGGGGCGCGCGCTCAGGGAACGCCTCGTTATAGAGCGCCGCAGTCTGGAACACGGGGCAGTTATTGTCGTGCGCCAGCGATTCCATCACTTCGGAGGTCATGCTCGGCCCGACGGTGAGTTGGAACACGCCCCGGCCCTTTTCACCGAGTACGCCCACCAGGCTGCGCATCTCGCTTTCCTCGGCGAGGCGTGAGGGCATCGGCACGCCGCCATCGCCGTAATGATTGATCGAGGTGGAAGTGGAGAAGCCGATGGCACCGGCGTCGATGCCGCCGCGCACCAGATCCCGCATTTCCGCCACTTCATCCTCGCGCGCCGCACGCTCGGAAGCTTCCGGCCCCATCACCATGGTGCGCACGGCGGAATGGCCGATAAAGGCGGCCACGTTCGGCGTCACGCCCTTGCGTCTGAGCAGCGCCAAATATTCGTCGAAGCTTTCGAAATCCCAATTTGTGCCGCTGCGAAGCGCGGTCAGCGACATGCCCTCGACCTCGGCCAGATTGCGCGCAATCAGATCGCGGCAATCGGGCGGGCACGGCGCGATGGAAAAGCCGCAATTGCCGACGACAACGGTCGTCACGCCCATCGAGGGCGAGGGCGTGGCGTTCGAATCCCAAGTCAGCTGCGCGTCGTAATGGGTGTGCACATCGACGATGCCGGGGGCGAGCACCAGCCCGTCGCCGTCGACGCTCTCCTTGGCGCCGCCGTTCAATTTTCCGACTTCGGAAATGCGGCCATCTTTGACCGCTACATCCGCCGTCCTGAGCGGCGCGCCCGTGCCGTCGGCAACTTCTGCGCCTTTGATGACAAGATCATACATGGTAATTCCCGCCGTTCGGTTCAGGGCGCTTCGACGATCTTTACGCCGATCATCGAATCCCGCGTCACCAGCTTGGCCAGTTCCTCCCGGCTCATGCCGTCAGTGCTGGCTGGCCGTCTGGGCAGCACCAGATAGCGCATGTCGGCGGTGTTGTCGTGCACCCGCACCTCGACATCCGCGCTCGGCTCGGTGCCGAATTCCTTCAACACCATGCGCGGCTCGCGCACGACGCGGGAGCGGTAGTTTACCGACTTGTACCAATCCGGCGGAATGCCCATCAACATGCGCGGGAAGCAGGAGCAAAGGGTGCAGACGATGACGTTGTGCACCGTCTCGGTGCTTTCCACCACCATCAGGCGCGTCGGTCCCATATCGAGGCCGATGCTCTCACAGGCTGCCGTACCGTCGGCCAGCAGGCGCGCTTTGAAATCCGGATCGGTCCAGGCTTGTGCCACCACCGCCGCACCGATGTCCGGCGTGCGTTTGGCCATGGCATCGATCTCCGCTTCCATATCGGCTGCGCTGAAATAGCCCTTGTCGATCAAAAGTGCGCTGACGGCGAGTTCCATCGCCTGATAGTGATCGAGGACGCTGTCCTCCGAACGCATGGTCATGTGTTTTCCTCCGACTCAAGCCAGTGCTCGTACAGCTCCACATCGATGGTATCGCCGGCGGAGCCGGAATAATCCGACCACACCCGGGATTGGGCGAAGCGCACGCGGTAGAGCGGGCGCTTGGGTAGGCCGTCGCGTCCGAACGCGAGTTCCTCCGGATTGGCGAAGGAATCGAGCACCTGGGCTATATGGCCGGATTTACCGCGGATGTAATAGGGCGTGCGCACATGGCCTGGCGGAAAGGCGCGCCGCACGGTGACATTGTCTCCAGGCACGAAACGGGCCATCAGCCTCTGTCTCCCGCTGCGCGCGCCGTGTCTTCGACTTCGGCCATTTTGCGGCCCAACTCGTCGGAAGAAATAATGCCTTTTTCCAATAAATTGTGTGTGATCGAGGAGACCCAGCGTTCGTAATAGGTCATCTTTGAATAGTTTTCCGCGCCCAGTTCCTCGATGCCGCGGCGCAACTCATCGACGCCGATGACGCGGCGCTTCGAGTTGGAGAGCAGCATCATCAGCGCGTCCACACGCTTTTCCCATTCCGGATGGGAATGCCCGCCCCGGTCCACCGGGCCGGCATCGCGCCCGCCCATATCGTGATGCATGCGTCCGGCGTTTGCCATGTCATTCAACCCTCTCTGCCGTGCCGCATCATGCTACCCGGCGATGCCCGGCAGGCAAGCCTAATCGCCTTCGCCAGGCGGCCAAATGACGGGAAACCAATCTTCGCGCAGGCGCTCGCCGGTTTTCTGCCCGATGCCGGGATAAGGCGGCGAGGTGCGGCCCGGACGCTCAACGAAACGGGCGTCTTCGCCAAGCCAGCGCGGCGCGAAACCGCGCCGGCGCCCGGCTCCCGGATTGGCCGGCGCGCCGTGCACAGTGCTGAAGTGAAAGAGAATCACATCGCCCGGCGCGAGTTCATAACTGCGGATATCGTATTTCTCGCGTTCGCGGTCGATGCTGGGGATGGTTTCGAAGCCGCCGCCGTCATAGGCGTAGTCCGTGTCGTCGGCGAAACGGCGCGGATAGAACAGTTTTCCCCAGCGGTGCGAGCCGGCGATGAATTCGGGACAGACGTCGCGCGGCACCGGGTCGAGGGGGATCCAAAAGCTCACGGTCTGGCGGCCGTCGACGCAGTAATAGGGCGCGTCCTGGTGCCAGGGCGTGCGCTTGGCGGTGCCCGGTTCCTTGACCAAGACATGTTCGTGAAAAAATTGCGCGCTTGGGGACTGCATCACCGCCGCAGCGACGGCGGCGGCGGGCGATTCATAGACGAAGGCGCGGTATTCGGGGATGCGCTCCCAGTTGCAATAATCATCGAAGAATCTGCCCTGCCCCTCGCCATGCTCGCCGGCATAGGGACCCGGCTCGGCGAGGTTGCGCTCGACGCCGTCGCGCAAAGCATCGAGCCAGTCGCCGGCAAAAAGGCCGCGCAGGACGCCGACGCCGTCGCGTTGGTATCCGGCGACGTCGTCCTCGCCGACAAGCGCGGTTAACCGATCCCGTCCGACCATTGGGCTATTTTCTCGCCGACTTCATGGGGAAAATCCTCGGCGACATAATGGCCGCTTTCGCCGAGAAATACATCTTCGAGATTGGGGAAATCGCGGCGGCACATCTCCACCGTCTCGGGCGGAACAATGGCGCCGGGCTGGACGTGAAACAGCAGCTTTGGCAGCGCGGATTTCTTTAGCTCGGCGACATAATTGCTGATGATTTCTGCCGTGCCCGCGGGCTTGCCCTCGATCGGCAGCTCCTGCGGCCACACCCAGAGCGGCTTGCGGTGGGCGACATCGCGGAACGGTTCGAGATAAGTGTTCATTTCCGCCTCCGACAGATCGCGGTGAATGCCGTAAGGCAGAATCTCTTCCATGAAGACGTTCTTCTCGACAATCAGTTCCCAACTCACGCCTTCGGTGCGGAACTGTTTAAAGCCTTCGGCCAGATCCTGCGGCCAATCGTCCCAACTGGGGAAGGTGCGGACGAAGGTTTCCATGAACGCCAGGCCGCGGATGTTGTCCTGGTGGCGCATGGCGTAGTTGAGGCCGAGGCCGCCGCCCCAGTCGTGCAGCACCAGGGTGATGTCCTTTAAGCCGAGGGGGCTTCGATGAAGCCTTCGATATAGCCGTGGTGATCGGCGTAATCATAGTTGATGTCGGGCTTGGCGGATTTTCCGAAGCCGATCAGGTCGGGTGCGATGCAACGGCCGCGGCCTTCGAGGTGCGGGATGACGTTGCGCCACATATAGGACCAGGTGAAATTGCCGTGCAGCAAGAGGAACGGTTTGCCCTCGCCGACATCGGCGTAATGCATAGCTGCGCCGTTGATCTCGATGAAATTGGGCTCGAAGGGATAGTCGGCCGAAAACGGCCCGCGGCCTGTCATGTATCGTTCTCCCTGGCTCTTTGGATTGCGCACGCGACGCGGGCGCGGCCGGCATGGTATCAGATTATCTGGATAAGATACTTCGGGACCGAACCATGGCCGATCAAAACAATGCGAGCGAACTCTATCGCCTCAGCGCCGCCGACGCTGTTACCTTCTTGCGGAAGGGTGAAATTTCTCCTGTAGAACTGGTCGAGGCATCGGCGGCTCGCATCGAGGCGACGGACGGCGCGCTGAATGCCCTGCCGACACTCTGCATCGAACGCGCGCGGGCACACGCCGAGCGCATCATGAAGAACGGCGGCACCGGACGGCGCGATCCGGCCTGGCTCGGCGGTCTGCCGATTTCGGTCAAGGACCTGGTGCCGGTCGAGGGCGTGCGCACGACATGGGGCTCGCCGCTCTACGCCGATCATGTGCCGGCGCGCTCCGACATTATGGTGGAACGGCTGGAGGCCAATGGCGCGATCGTCATGGGCAAGAGCAACACGCCGGAATTCGGCGCCGGCGCCAGCACCTTCAACGAAGTGTTCGGCAAGACGCGCAATCCGTGGAACACCGACAAGAGCTGCGGCGGCTCGTCCGGCGGGGCGGCGGTTTCGCTGGCTGCCGGCCAAGTGTGGATGGCGACCGGCTCCGACCTCGGCGGCAGCCTGCGCATTCCGGCGAGCTATTGTTCGGTCACGGGCTTGCGGCCGAGCCCGGGCCGGGTGGCGCACGGGCCGGCGGACTTGCCCTACGACACGCTTATGGTCGACGGGCCGATGGGCCGCGATGCGCTCGATACGGCGCTCTTCCTCGACGCCATGTGCGGCGCCCATGTGGAAGACCCGATCTCCCTCGCCGCCCCGGCAGAACCCTTTGCCCAGGCGGTGCGCGAGAAGGAAAAACACGCGCCGAAGCGGGTCGCCTACAGTCCTGATCTCGGAGAATTTCCGGTCGATAGCGAAGTGGCCGAAATATGCGCCGCCGCCGCCCAGCGCTTTCAAGCCATCGGAGCGGAGGTCGAAGATGGCGGCCCGAGCTTCAAGGGCGCGGTGGACATATTCCAGACGCTGCGCGCGGTGCTGTTCTCGGCGATGAAGGCCGACATGCTGCGGACCCGCCGCGACGCGCTGAAACCGGAGCTGATTTGGAATATCGAAAAGGGCTTGGCGCTCCAATCGGACGAGATCGGCGCGGCGGAAATCGCCCGCGGCAAGCTTTATCGGCGCATGGCGAAATTTTTTGCCAATCATGACTTGTTGCTCTGCCCGACCGTCATCGTGCCGCCGTTCGATGTCGACATCCGCTATGTCGAAGAGGTGAACGGCCATAAGTTCGACAATTACGTCGATTGGCTGGGCATTACCTTTGTGATCTCGCTAACCGGCTGCGCCGCTATTTCGACACCGGCGGGATTTACCAAGGACGGCTTGCCGGTCGGTCTGCAAATCGTCGGCCCGCCCGGCGCCGAAGCGCGCGCCCTCGCCGCGGCGGCGTTGATGGAAGAGCAGATGGGATTGTCCGGCCACGTCCCGATTGCTCCGAAGAGCCCGGGTGGTTAGGCAGGGCTCGCAGCTTCCATGCGGTTGCGCACGAGATACCAGACGATCAACGCGCCGACCAATTTGCTTGCCGTCATCGCCAACACGGCGGGGGCGGAAAGCCAGCCCATGATGCCGAGGAAAACGATGGTATCGAGGGGCGTCGCCAGGACGCTGGAAAACAATATGCGTTGCGCGAACGACCGCTTGGTGAAGCTGTAAACGAGCCAATCTGCCAGCTCGCTAATTGCGAAGGCTGCGACCGAGGCATAGGCCACGAATGGATCGGCCAAGAAATATGAAAGGACTCCCGCGACCAGCATGGCGGCCAGTACCCAATGGCCGATGACGCGTTGCGCGAAGTCCCGCGCGATAAAGATTAAGCCAACGACCAACGCCACCGGCGGCCACATTTCGCCGCCACCCATGTCGACCGGCTGCACCACGATGAACAGCCAGTTCACCAGGACGATCAAGCCGATGTAAATCGCCGCCCAGAACAAGGCGGCCGGCCGCATGATCTCCGACAAAGTGGGCACGCTAGTTTCTCCTAACCTCTGCCGCGATAGGGCGCGACGCCCTGATCCGGCAGCCATAGATCCTTCGGCGGCGGTCCGGATTGATAGAAAACATCGATCGGTATGCCGCCGCGCGGATACCAATAGCCGCCGATCCGGAGCCAGCGCGGCGCCAGCACGTCTTCGAGACGCTTGGCGATGGCGACCGTGCAATCCTCATGAAAAGCGCCGTGATTGCGGAACGACGCCAGATAAAATTTTAGCGACTTACTCTCGACCAAGCGCGCGTCGGGAACGTAATCGATGACCAAATGAGCGAAGTCCGGCTGTCCGGTAATCGGGCATATAGAGGTAAATTCCGGGCAGGTAAAGCGCACGAGGTAATTCGTCTCGCCATGCGGGTTGGGCACGCTTTCGAGCACCGCTGCATCCGGCGATTCCGGCAGTTCCACCTTTTGGCCGAGTTGGCTCAGGCCCTTTAGCTCTTCTTCGGTCATCGCCGTCATCTGCCCTTGAAATCGGCCGGGCGTTTCTCGCGGAAGGCGGTGGTGCCTTCGTTGATGTCTTCGGTGCGGCCGAGATCGTAAAACGAGCGCGATTCGAGCTTGAGCGCATCACCCATCGGCATGTCGAAAGAGCGCAACATGACATGCTTGGCGTAGCGTTGCGCGAGCGGCGCACGGCTGGCCAGCACTTCCGCAAACTCGAGGCTGCGCGCGACTAAATCCGCGAGCGGATAAATTCGGTTCACCAGTCCGATTTTCTCGGCATGGGCCGCATCGATGCGCTCGCCCGAGAGGATCATTTCCATGGCGTTGCCGAGGCCGACGATTTGCGGCAGGCGCACGCAGCCGCCGTCGCACGGGTGGAAGCCCCAATTGACGTCTTGATGGGCGAACTCGGCGTTGGGCGAACAGAAGCGGATGTCGCAGGCCTCGGCAAGCTCCAGCCCGCCCGAGATGGCGAAACCGTTGATCGCCGCGACGATGGGCTTGTCGATCTCGAGCCCGCGGGTGATGCCGCCGAATCCGGTGCCATCGGTGTAGCGTTCGCGGAATTCGGCCGCCGGGCGGGTGGCGTAATCGATGGTGTAGCTCTTGAGGTCGGCGCCGGCGCAAAACGCCTTGTCGCCGGCGCCGGTGATCACCGCCGCGCGTGCGTCCCCGTCGGCGGCGAATTCGCGCCATATATCGGTCAGCCGGTCATTGGCGGCGAAATCGAGCGAATTCATTTTGTCGGCGCGGTCGATGGTGATCAGCCGCACCCGCCCGTGCTTCTCATAGAGAATATCATCCGCCATGGTTACGCCCCTACCAGGCCGCCCAGCCGCCATCGACTAGCAAATTGGCGCCGTGCACCTGATCAGAATCCGAGGATGCCAGGAACACCGCGGCACCGGTGAGTTCGTTCGGGTCCATATGGCCGACGCCAGTCGGCGTCAGCGACGCCTGACGTTCGTCATAGCCCGCCTCGGCGCGGTACGGCGCGTTCATATCGGTCTTGATGTTGCCGGGCGCGAGCGAATTCACATTGATGCCGTCCTTGGCCAGTTCCAGACAGAGCGCGTTCACCATGTTCACCTGCCCGCCTTTCGACGAGCAATAGGCGCCCGAATTGGGAAAGCCGCCAACGCCGGCGATGGAAGTGATGTTGATGATTTTGCCGCTACCCTTGGCTTTCATGGTCGGCACCACCGCACGCGCCATGAAGAAGCTGCCCTTCAGGTTGAGGTCGATTTGGGTGTCCCAGATTTCTTCGGTGGTGTCCTCGATGGGGACGGCGGTGAAAATTCCGGCATTGTTGACCAGTATGTCGACCGTGCCGAACGCGGCGATGACCTCGCCGGCCAAGCGGTCGCATTCCGACACCTGGGCGACATCGGCCTGAAACGCCTTGGCCTCGCCGCCAGCGTCGTTGATCTCCTTGACGACGGCCTCGGCCTTGTCGAGATTTGAATGTGCGACGACGGCGACACGCGCGCCCTCGGCGCCATAGCGCCGGGCAATACAGGCGCCGATACCACGCGAGCTGCCGGTGATGATGGCGACCTTACCTTCGAGTTTCATGGCTGCACCTATTGAATGGCTTGTGTTGCGCGAGCTTAGCTAGGCGGGCCGGGCAGTCAATCTCAAGCTGCGGCGATGTCCGGCCACTCCGCGTCGCGCGAGCGGCTCAGCGCGGCGCCGATATCGCTCAGGCTATTCAGGCTGTGCACGGTGCGGAAATCATCGACATGCGGCAGGATCGCCCGAACGCCGCGCGCTTCAGGGCGGAAGCCTTCGAAACGCAGCAGCGGATTGAGCCAGATCAGGCGGCGGCAGGATTTGTGCAGGCGCTCGATCTCGCGCTCGAGCCCGTCGACATCGCCGCGGTCCAGCCCGTCGGTAATCAACAAAACCACCGCGCCCTGGCCGAGCACCCGGCGTGACCAGGAGCGGTTGAAGTCGAGCAGGCTCTCGCCGATACGGGTGCCGCCCGACCAGTCGAGCGCGGCATTGGCCACCCGGTCAAGCGCCACATCGACATCGCGGTACTGCAAATGGCGGGTGATATTGGTGAGGCGGGTGCCGAATATGAAACTGTGCACTCGGTCGCGGTCATTGGTGATGGCGTGCACGAAATGGAGGAACATACGCGAATAACGGCTCATCGACCCAGATATGTCGCACAGCACGACGAGCGGCGGATGGCGGGTGACGCGGCGGCGGTATTTGAGTGGCATGATGGCGCCGGAGGTGCGCATCCCGGCGCGCAGCGTCGCCCGCATATCGATCTTGGCGCCGCGCGGATCGGCGGCGAAACGGCGTGTCGGGATCTCCATGATCGGCAGGCGCATTTCGGCGATGACCCGCTTGGCCTCTTCGACCTCCTCCTTCGACATGCTGTCGAAATCCATTTCCTGCAGCACTTCCATGGCGGAATAGGTTTGCGTGGCGTCGAGCTCGACTTCGATTTCGTCCTCGGCCTGCGGCTTGGGCGGATCGTCGGGCGAAAGCGCATCGGCCACGCGGCGGCTTATTTTCTCCGGCTCGCCCTTTTCCGCCGCCGTCGGGGCGGCGACCGCCATCATGCGGCGCAACTCTTCAGGGTTGCGCCAAAACAGGCGAAACGCCTGGTCGAAAACCTGACGCTGGGCGGCGCGCTCGACGAATACGGCATGCATCGCCCAGTAAAAATCATGGCGCGGCGCGAGCCCGATCAAATCCGCCGCCTGCACTGCCTCCAGCGTCTTGCCGGGGCCGACCGGCAGGCCGGTGGCGCGCAGCGCACGGGCGAAATGCATGATGTTTCGCGCGAGCTTGCCGCCGCCGACAATATCGACCGGTGCCAGACGGCTCATGAGCTGCTCTCTCCGAGATCGCCCAGCACGCCTTGAAGCGTTGCAGCCTGAGCGGCGGCGCCGCCGGCCTGATGATTTTTAATAATTTGCGCGATTCCGGCGCTGGTATCTTTCGGGTCGAGTTCCTGACGGTCCAAATCGATCAATGTGGCGGCCCAATCGACCGCCGCCCGGACGAACGCGTCGCCGCGAAATTCGGTTTGTCGCAATTCATCCACCAAGCCATCCAGGCGTTCCGTCAGGCGCCGCGCAATGCCGGGCGCACGGAATTCGAGTATCTCCGCCTCGCGCGCGGCGTCCGGGTAATCGATCCAGTGATAGACGCAGCGTCGCTTGAGCGCGTCGTGAATTTCGCGTGTGCGATTGGAGGTGAGCACGACAATCGGGCGCTGGGCAGCGCGGATGGTGCCCAATTCCGGCACGCTTACCTGAAAATCGGAGAGGATCTCCAACAGATAGGCTTCGAAGCCTTCGTCGGCGCGGTCGATTTCATCGATCAACAAAACCGGCGCGCCGGCGTCGCTCTCCTCCAATGCTTGAAGTATCGGGCGCTTGACGAGAAAGCGCTCGGAGAAAATATCGGCGGCGACTTCGTCTTTGTCGCGGTCCTTCTCATGCTCGGCGAGACGAATCTCGATCATCTGCGCGGCGTAGTTCCACTCGTAAACGGCGGCGGATGCGTCCAAGCCTTCATGACATTGCAAGCGCAGGAGCGGGCGGCCCATTTCGCGCGCGAGAACCAATCCAAGCTCGCTCTTTCCGACGCCGCTGCGGCCTTCAAGCAGAAGCGGGCGGCCGAGTTTGAGTGAGAGAAAGAGCGCCGTCGCCAAGCCGCTGTCGGGCACGTACTTGCCCTTCCGCAACAGCGCGCGCGTGCTCTCGACCGAATCGGGAATCTTCGTCGTGTCCATTCTCACCATCCACGGGTGGAAAGTAACGTTTCCTCTGTTCGCATCAAAGGCTTAACATTCCGGACAGCGACACGAAACCCCGCCCAGATTCTTCCCGTATCTGCATCGAAATTTGAATGTCCCTGGTTCCTCTGATTATCGCCGTCCTGGTCAATTTTTCGATGGGCTCGTTTTATGCGTGGAGCGTAATGGTCGCGCCGCTCGAGCAATCACTCGGCGCCACCCGGTCAGACATCAGCCTGGCCTACTCCGTCAGTTTCATCACTATGACCGTGGGCATGTTCGTTACGCACAGCCTGCTGCGTATCGCGTCGCTGCCCTATTTGCTATTTGCCGTCTTTACCATTGCCGGGGTGGGCCTGGCGATATCCGGATATTTCGAAGCGCTGTGGAGCCTGGTGATTGGCTATGGCGTCTTGTTCGGGTTCGCCCTCGGCGTGTCTTACTTCCTGGCGATGACTGCGGCAAGCCTGAACCTCCCGGTCCGGCCCAGCATCGCGCTTAGCATGAGCATGTCGGCCTTCGCCGGCGGCGGACTGGTGTGGCCGCCGATATTCGCGGCGATCATAGAATGGCAAGGGCCGCATGCCGTACTCTTGCTGTTTGCCGCCTATCTCGTTCTGGTCGGAGCCCTGAGCGGAATCCTGTTGCACGCCTCCCGCCCGCCGACCCACCCTGGTGCCGATAAGGGCGGCGGCCTGTTCAGTGATATTCTCACCCACCGCCCTCGGGTTTTCATATTGCTGTGGGCGGGATTCATCTGCATCGGATTTGCCGCGTTGATGTCGATCGGTCATGCGGCGGGCATCGTCGTGGATCATGGATTTCCCGCAGACCAAGCCTATTGGGCGCCGATGCTGACCAATCTCGTCTATATTGGCTGCGCGCTCTCGGCCGGGATCGTCTGCGATTGGATTACCGGCCGGCGCGTGCTGATCGGGATCGCCGCCCTGACGGCGATCCCGCTGTTGACGCTTTATTTCGCGCCTTCCGCCACCATGAGCCTCATTGCACTCGCCGTGGTGGGCGGCGCATTCGGCGCCAGCGCCTCGGCCTATCCTGTGACCGTCGCCGGCTATTACGGCGTTTCGGCGCTGCCCCGCATCTATGGGCGGATGGCTACGGCGTTCGGCGCCTCCGGCCTGCTCGGCCCCTTTGCCGCCGGTGTCCTCTATGATTGGCAGGGCGGTTATGAAATCGCCATTCTCATTGCCGGTGTTTTGGCCGTGATCGGCATCGCCACCTTGTGGTGCCTGCCCAAGACGCCCGCTATTGAGGCTGCGGCGCGTCCGTAACTTCGGAAATAAACTCCTCGAACTTGCCGCCCTTGGTCTTCGGCATCGCGTCGAAATATTGGAATAAGATTTCGAACGGGTGGCCGAGGGCGTTTTGGATCACAGACCTCAGCTGATCCTCCTCCGCCACCCTGGCGGACAAAGTCGGCAAGCAATAGGAACGAACCGCCTGGAACGACTAGCGTTTCCGCGCCGTCAATTGGAAGGACGATCGTTTGTCCCTGTTCGTTGCGGAGTGTAGCTCCCGGAATTAGGGAAGATACGGTGCCAGAACCATCCTTTTGCGCACTCATATGTAACGTTTGTAATGCTCCCAAAACCCCATTCCGATCCGATATGGGGCGCGAATCCTGCCTATAGCTGCGCTACTATAACTCAGTTGCAAGTATTAACAAAATGTTGATTATGAAACTAATTTTCGGTTTACATCGCTAACAATGTATTTATTCTGAATTGCTCCAAATAATTTTATGTAACATAACATGTGTTGCAAGAATATTTACTTAATACTTGAACTAGAATTGGCCGATAATTCGAGAAAGGCCGCGAATTCATTGAAATAGATGTAAATAAATCGAAATTGGTTTTTGTTGCGACATACAAGAATAATAGCGCTTTATTGCCCACCAGCGCCGCAAAACCTGTAACCGCCAAGCATCCTGTTTGCCTCGACGCTCTGCTGCGTTAAACCTAGTTCCGCTGCGGCATCCCGCACGGCTAAGGAAATGAGGTGGAAAATGGTGGAAGGGTTCAACAAAGGCTTCCCGGTATCCTGGGATCAATTGCACCGCGACGGGCGGGCGCTGGCATGGAGATTGGCTGAAATCGGGCCATTCGAGGGTATTGCCTCGATTACCCGCGGCGGCCTCGTGCCGGCGGCGATCGTCGCCCGGGAACTGGATATTCGCCTCGTCGATACGATTTGCGTCTCTTCGTACGATCATCAGGACCAATCGGAAGTCATCATCATCAAGGGCCT
The DNA here is from genome assembly GCA_002937555.1 of Alphaproteobacteria bacterium MarineAlpha10_Bin2. Classification (GTDB taxonomy): domain Bacteria; phylum Pseudomonadota; class Alphaproteobacteria; order UBA828; family UBA828; genus PTKB01. The sequence continues at coordinate 23,265 of PTKB01000003.1, forward strand.
CGAGGGCGATGGCGAAGGATGGCTGATCATCGATGACCTGGTCGATACCGGAAAAACCGCCCGAGTCGTGCGCAACATGCTGCCGAAGGCGCACCTCGCCTGCGTTTACGCCAAACCGCTCGGCAAGCCGCTGGTCGACAGCTATATCACCGAGGTCAGCCAGGACACCTGGATCTTTTTCCCGTGGGATACCGATCTGCAATTTGTGCCGCCCATCGCCGGCGAAGAAGGCTCGGCCAACAACCGAAACGATAGCTGAAGGAGAACAAAGTGAGCCGCATCCCGCTGCCAAAAGAAGACGAGCTGGACGCCGACCAGCGCCGGGTTTACGACGACATCAAATCGGGCCGGCGCGGCGCTGTGCTCGACCTCTTCATGATGATGATGCACAGCCCCCAGCTCGCCGACCGGGCGCAGCGCCTCGGTGTCTTTTTACGCTATGAAACCAGCCTGCCGACGCGCCTCAGCGAGCTCGCGGTGCTGACCACGGCCAAGCATTGGAATTCTTCCTACGAGTGGCATTTCCACGAAAAAGAAGCGCGCGCCGGCGGCTTGGCGGAGAATATTATCGCCGCCGTCCGCGCCGGTGACACGCCGGCATTCGACAATGCCGAAGAAGCCGCCGTCCACGCCTATACGCGCGAGCTGCTCAGCAACCGCCATGCCAGCGACGAAACCTATCAAACCGCGCTCGGCTTTTTCGGCAACGCCGGCATGGTCGAGCTGACCTGCCTGATCGGCTATTACTGCATGATCGCGATGACCCTGAACGAACATGGCGTGCCGCTTCCTGAAGGCGCCGAGCCAGCCTTGCCGCCGCCCGGCTGATCGCGTTCGGCGGCACAAAAATTCGCCCCGCCGTTTCCAGCGGGGCGATGAGTCGTTCAAGATAGGCTTATTTAGCGCGCGATATAGTCGTAGTGCTTGCCAAACAACACATCCATCGGCACCGCCTCGGAGATCGTCCATTCGTCGACCACAGCTGGTTTGCCGTTGGTGGTCTCGACAATTAAATACGGTGCTCGAGCCTGATGGTGCAAGGTTTTGGTGAAGGTCCGCGTTCCAACGAGCACAGGCTCATCTTGGAAAGACTCCAGTGCTTCCACGACGGCATCGGAATCAAACGTGCCCGCCATCTCCACCGCCTTGGCCCACATCTCGAAAACCACATAGCCAGGGTAGGCGTACTGGCTAATTGGATATGCGCCAGTTAGGGCTTTGAATTTTTCGTTGAAGTCTAGTACGGCCTGCCGCGGATCATCTCCATAGATCGAGGCTTGCTCGGGAACAAAGTGGCCACTCAAGTCAGGTACCGCCTCAAGCCAATAGTCTCCCGTCATGGAGCTTCCGCCACCCAACGCACTGTTAATTCCAGCCGCTCGAATCTGACGAATCGCACTTGCGCCGCCCGGGTTATAGCTACAAATCTGAATGAAATCGGGTTCGACATCCAATGCTTTGATGCGGTCGATCTGCGGCTGAATGGTGGGATCCTCGTTCTGGAACACGTCATGTCCGAGGATTTCTCCGCCGATCTTTTCGCGCCACATCCAATCGAATCCGTAGCAGATGCCCTTGTTATACTCGATCACGTCGTCGAGCAGGATATAGGCCGTGCGCCAGCCTTTTTTGTTCCAGCCCCATTCGGCCAGTGCCGCGCCCTGCACGGCCGCGAGGACCGAGCTCGAGAACGCGTATTTGCCGATGCCCTGGACGCCGGCGAGCACGCTCTCGGCGCATAGGAAGACGGAAATTTTCTTTTGGTTCTGCGCCGCCAATGCCGCCGGAGCGCCAAAGTCGTAGTCACAGTCCACCGCGATCGCCTGGGCGCCCTGATTGAGAACGGAGATACCGGCCTTCTTGCTCTCGACGCGGTCGGTCTTGGCGTCGGCGAACACTGCCTCGATTTTCTTGCCCAACAGGCCGCCCTTGGCATTCCAATCGTCAATCGCGATTAGCGCCGCTTCGGTCGACGGTCCGCTATAGGCCTTCATCCAACCGGACGATGAGCCGGCGAAGCCGAATTTGACGACATGATCGTCCGCTTGGGCGGGCGATGTGGCGGCGAATCCGAGAGCCAAGGCCCCCGCCGCCACCAACGACATAAATTTTCTCATGGTTGCTTCTCCCGAGTTGATTTCCCTAAAATCCAATACGCCTGACTTAAGCACTTCGGGCATTGTCGTGGAATATGCCGCATTTGCAAGGCGCTTTGACATGAACCTTCGTTCGCCAGCCATTTTCCAGTTGATTCCCCCGGCAACAATCAATTAGGTACCTGTCACCGGGGCGCATGAAGCAGCGCAAAAAAGCGCCGGAAGGGAGATCGCAGGCCGATCGGGCTTGCACGGAAGGGGCAAGAGTGGCGGAACAGGCCAACGGCAGCGGACAGACCCTGGAAGCACGTCAGGTATCGGTAAGCTTCGAAGGCTTGACCGCCGTCAACAGTGTCGACGAAACCCTGCATCAAGGCGAGATTCTAGGACTGATTGGCCCGAACGGGGCCGGCAAGACGACGCTGGTCAACGCCATGACCGGATTTCAATTGCCCGCTGCCGGCGAAGTTCTCCTCTGCGGCAAAGTCATTTCCAGTTTGTCGCCCCATTGGATCCGCCGGCACGGCGTTGCCCGTACGTTTCAGGCCGGGCGTCTGTTCCGCGATATGCCGGTCAGCGAGAATGTCGAAGTCGCCGCTGTCAGCATGGGCCTCAGCCGCAAGAAGGCGCATGCCCATGCCATGGAGCTGTTGGAATGGCTTGGCCTCGCCGACCGCGCGGAAATGCCCGCCGGCATCCTGCCTTACACTGACGAACGGCGCGTCGGCATCGCCCGGGCGCTCGCACTCAGCCCGCAATTCGTGCTGTTGGACGAGCCGGCGGCCGGAATGTCGGATTTAGAATGCGACGACATCATGCAGGTGGTGCGCGAAATTCCCGAACGCTTCGGCTGCGGCGTGCTGCTGATCGAACATAATATGCGCGTCATCATGGGCGTCTGCGCCCGCATCCATGTGCTCGATTCCGGCAAAACCATCGCCCGCGGCACGCCGGCGGAAGTGCAGAAAAACCCGGTCGTCATCAACGCCTATCTCGGGCATTCCTGAGCGATGCTGCTCAGCGTCGATAATATAACCGTCCATTACAGCCGCCTGCCGGCCTTGCGCGAGGTTTCGGTATTTGTCGACGAGGGCGAAATCGTCTGTATCGTCGGGCCCAACGGCGCCGGCAAATCGACCACGCTGTTGTCGATCTCGGGCGTCCTTAATCCGACCAGCGGCGACATCACTTTCGACGGCAAGCGGATCAACGGCATGAGCCCGGAAGCGGTGGCGCGCGCCGGCATCTCGCAGGTGCCGGAAGGGCGCCATGTGTTCACCACCCTCAATGTCGAGGAAAACTTGCGCATCGGCACGTCGATCCGCCAAGACCGCAGCGACATCGAGAAAGATTTCAAAAAGGTGCTGGAAATATTTCCGGTCCTCGCAGAGCGCCGCAAGCAGGCCGCCGGCAAACTCTCCGGTGGCGAGCAGCAGATGCTGGTGATTGGCCGCGCGCTGTTGACAAGCCCGCGCATCATGACCATCGACGAACCGTCGCTCGGCCTCGCGCCCAATTTGGTCGACCGGGTTTACGAGACTCTGTTGGAATTGCGCAAAGACCGCGGTCTGACGCTGCTCATCGTCGAGCAAAGCTCCGAGCGCGCGCTGAAGAGCGCCGACCGGCTCTATGTGTTGCGCAGCGGCCAAATGCAACTCGAAGGCAACGTCGCCGACCTGCAGGACGGCGAGAAAGTGCGCCAAGCCTATTTCGGTTTCGAGGAAAGCACCACCGATGACGACGAGGTGGCGTTTTAGTGGATTATATTATCCAGACTGTCATCAGCGCCCTGAGCTTCGGCAGCTTCTACGCGTTGGGCGCCCTCGGCATCGGCCTCTTATTCAGCGTCCTCCGGCTAATCAATTTCGCCCATGGCGATTTCATCACCATCGGCGGATTTGCCTTGATAGTGCCCTCCTCCGCCGTCGTCGCGACCGTGTTGATCGGCGGGTTTCATCCGGTTCTGTTGGTGATATGCGTCGTTGCGATTGTCATCATCGTGGCGCTGCTTTCCTATTTTCTTGTCTTCCAACATGTGCAGAATTCCTCGCCGGCGACGATGATGATCGTCTCCTTTGCGCTCGGCTACACCCTGCAAAACATCATCCTGATGATATATGGCGGCCGGCCCAAAGCGGTGAACATATTTCCCGAACTGACCGGGCAAGTACAAATTTCGGACGGCGTTAGCGTGCAAATCTTGCAGCTCGTCATCATTGCTGTGACATGGATCCTGCTGATCGCGCTCGTCCTCTTTTTGCGGCGCACCAAGGTCGGCGTGCAGATGCGCGCGGCGGCGGAAGATTTCCGCATGGCCCGGATGCTCGGCGTCAACGGAAAAAGTGTGATCGCCCTGGCCTTCATTTTGAGCGGCCTCTTGGCCGGCATTATGGCTCTGCTGTTCGTCACGCAAACCGGCGTGCTGACGTTTCGCATGGGCACGCCTATCATGTTGTTCTTCTTTATCGCCACCGTCATCGGCGGCATGGGCAGCCTGGTCGGTGCCGTGGTCGGCGGCTATGCGGTCGGCATTGTCAGTGTCGTACTGGCGGCCGTGTTGCCGGGAGACATACGCATCTTCCGCGACGCCCTCGTATTCCTGATTGTGATTATCATCCTGCTGGGGCGGCCGCAGGGCCTGGTGCTCACCAAATCCGCAAAGGATCGCGTCTGATGATCGAGGCCAACACGCCCCTTCTGCGCTTGGTGCGCACCTTTTGGCCGTTGATCATACTAAGCTTGGCGCTGCTGATCATTGTCGCCATCGTCGATTTCACCGGCGACATCATTTTGGCTCAAACGCTCGTCGAAGGATTGGTGCGGATCGTCATTGTCGCTGCGCTTTATATATTTATCGGCAATTCGGGCATCATATCCTTCGGCCATATTGGCTTCATGATGATCGGCGCTTATGCCACCGCATGGCAGACCTGTTGCCCCTATACGCGCGAGATGTTCATGCCGGGCTTGCCGGTTTATCTGCTGAACAATACGCATCATTTCATACCGGCGATCCTGTTGGGCGGTTTGCTGGCGGCGGTGGCCGCCTTGATTACCGGTCTTGCCATCATGCGGCTTTCCGGCATAGCCGCATCGATCGGCACGTTTGCCCTTATGATGGTGTTCTATTCCGTTTACCTGCGCTGGAGCACCTGGACCTCCGGCGCCAGTTCGGTCGTCGGCCTGCCGACGACGACGACGCCGTGGGTGGGGTATGTCTACGCCGTCATCACACTCGCCGCGGCGTTCCTCTATTCGCGCTCGAAATGGGGCTTGGCGCTACGCGCGTCACGCGACGACGAGGTGGCCGCCAGGGCGTCCGGCGTCAACGTCTTCCGGCAAAGGCTTCTCGCCTTTGTCGTGAGCGCCTTCTTCTGCGGCATGGCCGGTGGCCTGTTCGGCCATTTTCTCGGCATGCTGACAGTGGATAGTTTTCATCTCTCCATGACCTTCATCACCCTTTCCATGCTTGTCCTTGGCGGCATGCAAAGTCTCTCCGGTGCGGTCGTTGGGGTGGTTGTGCTCTCCTTCGTGATTGACGTTCTCCGGCGCCTGGAGACCGGTGTCGGCAACTTCTCCATCCCGACCAGCTCGGCGGAAGTGTTCGTCGGCATCACGATTATTCTGATTCTTATCTTCCGCCCATCCGGCATCACCGGAAACGCCGAAATTTACTGGCCGTTCAAGGCCGATGTCAGCGCGTCGGCCGCCATGAAACGGCAGTCCTAGGGCCGTTTGGTTCAGGTCTGATCGACCCAGCCGTCGAGATGCGGCGCGAAAAACTTTACGTCGAGCCGGAGATGCTTGTTGAGCCAAACACCGTCCTGCTTGACGTAATCATCATCATATTCGGCGGCTAGCCAGCGCGCTTCCTTCTTGCCCTCCATGTTCGTCGTACACGGCATGATCAGCCACCATTTGCCGTTGGCGCTGTCGCCATCGACGGTGATGATCGGGTTCAGCACCAGATGGCCGGCGAAGACGATATCCTTCGATATGCCACGGAAGAATTCCCGGATCGCCTCGCGGCCCTCATAGCGGCCGAAATCGGCGCCGTCCCAGATGCCGTCCTCGGTAAACATATTTGCGATCCCGTCCGGGTCGTAGCCGTCATCGCAATAGGCGCAGTACCGCGCCTTCATCTGTTTGATGTCCTCGATCGCGGTCAGCCGCGCAACCTGTTGTTCCAGCGTCGCCTCGCCCATGGTGATCCTCGCCCTGTCGGTTGATGTCGGAGTGAAAGAGTGTGACAGCGCTTGCCAACGGTCAAAACTTTTCTTTGCGCAAGGCTCAATAACGGCGTGTCGCCAAGCTCTGCGTTGGCCTATCATGGCCGTCACGGATTGACGTGGTCGATAGCAAGGAGAGGCAGGAGATGGCCAAATTTGGTGTGGGACAATCGGTCAAGCGCAAAGAGGATGACGACCTGTTGCTGGGTGCCGGCGTCTTTCAGGACGACCTCAACCTGCCCGGTCAGGCGCACAGCTATTTCCTGCGCTCCGAGCATGCCCATGCCGATATCGAAAACATAGATTGCGCCGAGGCGCTCGCCATGCCGGGTGTGGTGGCCATCTTTACCGGCGCCGATGTGGAGGCGGATGGCCTCGGCACCGTGCCCTGCCTGATGGACGCCTTCGTGCCGCTCACCCGCCCCGACGGCAGCCCACGCTATTACCCGCCCAACTATCTGCTTCCGGCGGCGCGCGTGCGCCATGTCGGCGAGGCGGTGGCGATGGTCGTCGCCGAGACGGCGCTCCAGGCGCGCGACGCGGCGGAAAAGATTGCGGTGACTTACCGCGCGCTGCCGCATGTAGTGGAGACCGAACGTGCCGAAGCACCGGACGCGCCGACCTTATGGCCGGAGGCGCCGGGCAATCTGTCCTTCTTCTGGGAGCATGGCGACAAGGCGGCGGTGGACGCCGCCTTCGAAAAGGCCGAGCGTGTCGTCGCGCTCGATTTGGTGAACAGCCGGGTTATCGTCAACTCAATCGAGGCGCGCGGCGCGCTCGGAGTCTTCGATGAAGCGAGCGGGCGCTATACGCTGCACACCAACACCCAGCATCCCTTCGATACCCGGAACGTCGTCGCCGGAATCTTGGGCGCCGAGCAAGACGATGTGCGCATCCTGTCGCCGATGATTGGCGGCGGTTTCGGCATGAAACATATGGTCCACCCCGAGCAACCGTTGGTCGCCTGGGCGGCCAAGAAAACCGGGCGCCCGGTCAGATGGATGAGCGAGCGCGGCGAAGGCTTTGTCAGCGATACCCAGGCGCGCGATCACGTCACCCACGCCGAACTGGCGCTCGACAGCGAAGCCAAATTTCTCGCCATCCGCGTCAGCACCACGGCAAACCTCGGTGCTTATGTTTCGAATTTGGGCCCCGTTAGCCCGTCGCTCCTCTATACCCGTATGCTCGCCAATGCCTACCGCACGCCGGCGATCCATGCCGAGGTGCGGGGCGTGCTGACCAACACCGTCTTCACCGACGCCTATCGCGGCGCCGGCATCCCCGAAAGCGCCTATGTGGTGGAACGGCTGGTCGACAAGGCGGGGCGCGAGACCGGCCTTGGCGCGGTCGAAATCCGTCGCCGCAACGTCATCCAGGCCGAGCAAATGCCCTACACCACGCCGATGGATATCGTCTACGATACGGGCGATTTCGAAAAGAACATGGACGATTGCCTGACCTTCGCCGACTGGTTCGGCTTTTCCCAGCGCCGCGCGCTGGCGCATGAGCGCGGCAAGTTGCGCGGCATCGGTTTGGCGCTTTACGTCGAATCCACCGTCGGCGATCCCAACGAGAGCATTTCCATTCAGTTCACCGAGAACGACAGCGTGATCCTGAGGGCCGGCACCAAATCTTCCGGTCAGGGCCATGGCACGATATTCGCGCAGTTCCTGCACGAAACCCTGGGCGTGCCCTTCGACAAAATTTTCTACGAAGAGGGCGACACCGACACATTGTCGCAGGGCGGCGGCAGCGGCGGCTCGCGCTCGACCTATATGGTCGCCGTGGCGGTCAAGCTCGGCGCCGACAAGATCATCGAGAAAGGCAAACAACTGGCCGCCCATCTGCTGGAAACCTCGGCAGCGGATATCCGCTTCGAAGATGGCACGTTCACGGTTGCCGGCACCGACAGATCGATGGACATCATGGCGCTGGCGGTGGCCGCCCGCGACACGGCCAATCTGCCCGACGGCATGGAACCGGGGCTCGACGAGCGCGCGCAGTCTGAAATCACCGACCCGACGCTGCCCAACGGCTGCCATATTTGCGAAGTCGAGATTGATCCCAGTACCGGGGCACTTGAGCTCGACACGTACACCGCAGTCAATGATTTCGGCCGCGTCGTCAATCCGCAATTGCTGGAAGGCCAGATTCACGGCGGTCTCGCCCAGGGGCTCGGCCAGGCGGTGTTCGAGAACTGCGTCTATGATTCCGACAGTGGCCAGTTGATCAGCGGCTCGTTCATGGATTATTGCCTGCCGCGCGCCGACGATATGCCGGAGTTCTTTCTCGCCACCAACGAAGTCCTCACCGAGCAGAATGTTTTCGGCGTCAAAGGCTGCGGCGAAGCCGGCTGCATTCCGTCCGTGCCGGCGGTGGTGAGCGCGGTGCTGGACGCCTTGGCCGTGCGCGGCGTCGAGACGATCGACATGCCGCTAACGCCGGAGCGCATTTGGCGCGCCGCCCAGGCCGGCTGAAGGGGCGCACGGCATGGCCAATCCCGACCCGGCAACACTGAACCTGCCCAATGGTTTCATTCCCGAAACCAAGCAGATTTGCATCGTCACGCGGGATTTGGACGCCATGGTGCGGCGCTATGCCGATAAGCTCGGCATCGGTCCGTGGTGGGTCAACGAATACCGCCCGCCTGAGCTGACCGACACCACTTATCGCGGAGAGCCCTCGACGTTCAGCATGCGCCTGGCGCTGGCCTGGACCGGTGTGCTCAATTGGGAAATCATCCAGCCGCTCGAAGGCCCGAGCATCTACCACGATTTTCTCGAGCGCAACGAAGAAGGCATGCAACATGTCGGCATCCTCCTCAGCGATCTCGGCATGACCTGGGACGAATGCCATGAGGCCTTCGAGGCGCGCGGCTTCGCGCCGATCATGGCCGGGCGCTGGAAGCGCGTCCGCTTTTGCTATTACGACACGTTAGAGGCCACCGGCACCACCATCGAGGTGATCGACCGGCCCGCCGATTTTGAACGCCCGGCGCCGGAATATTGGTATCCCGAACCGGCCTGAGGCCGACCCTTAGCGGCCCTTCCATTCAGGATTCCGTTTCTCGAGAAAGGCCGAGATTCCTTCCTTCGCGTCTTCCGACTGGATGGCGCGGACGATGACCTCGTCGACATATTCATAGGCCTCGTCGAGCGGCATGGTGAGCTGGCGGTAGAACGAGCGTTTGCCCATGGCGAGAGAATGCGGCGACTTGCTGGCGATGAGCGCCGCCAGTTCACCGACCCGCGCGTCCAGTCGATCCGGCGCCACCGCCTCGTTGATGAGGCCGAAGCGGAGCGCCGTCTCGGCGTCCTGCAGTTCGCCGGTCAGCAGCATCTGCATGGCGTGTTTGGGGGCGATGGTGCGGCTCAATGCCACCTGCGGCGACAGGCACCAGAGGCCGATGTTCACCCCCGGCGTGGCGAAGCGCGCTTCCGTCGACGCCACCGCGAGATCGCAGGTCGCCATGAGTTGGCACCCGGCCGCCGTGGCCACGCCATGCACCTTGGCGATGATCGGTTTCGACAGCTTGAGCATGCTTTGCATCATGTGCGAGCAGGCGCGGTTGGCGGCGAGCTTCGTCGGCGGGTCCTCCATGGCGTCGATCGATTCATTGAGGTCATGGCCGGTGCAGAACAAGCGGCCCGAGGCCGCCAGCACCACCACGCGCACGGAAGCATCATTGTCGATCTCGTCCCAAGCGGCCTGCAGCGTATCCACCAGTTCGTGCGACAGGCTGTTGCCGGATTTCGGCCGATTCAACGTAAGCGTCGCGATGCCGTCCAAGTCACTGCGCAGGAGAACCGGCTCCGCCGCCTCAGATATCTCCGCCTTCTCTGTCGCCATGATTCCGCTCCTTCTAAGGGTCCGCCGCCAATTCCATCATCAAATCCTTGGCTGCGACCGTCACGCCGGCTTGCGTCACGATGCGCTGCACAGTGCCGGCGCGCTCGGCATGCACCGCAGTTTCCATTTTCATCGCCTCGATGGCGAACAGCACGTCGCCGCGCGCCACGGTTTCGCCCTCGCTGTGGAACACCTTGACCACCATGCCCGGCATCGGCGCCGCGACATGGTCGGGATTGCCTTCTTCCGCCTTGGGCAGCGCCTCATGGGTGGCGCCGGCGCTGAGATCGTCGATCTGAATATTACGCGGCTGACCGTTAAGCTCGAAAAATACCGTGCGGTGGCCCTGGTCATCGCCCTCGCCGAGAGCAAGAAAACGGATGATGAATTGCCGGCCGCGGGCAATATCGAGTGTTACCTCCTCGCCCGGCGCCATGCCGTAGAAAAACACATGGGTCGGCAGCACGCTGACATCGCCGAAGCGCCGGCGGTGCTTGGCATAGTCCTCGAACACCTTGGGATACATCAGATAAGACGCGAATTCCGTATCCCGGATTTGCCGGCCCACATTGTGTTCGGCCTCGGCACGGAGCGCGGCCATATCGGCGCTCTCGAGCACCGAGCCGGGGCGCACCGTCAGCGGCTCGCGGCCTTTCAGCACTTTCTTTTGCAGCGCTTCCGGGAAGCCGCCCTGCGGTTGGCCGAGCTCGCCGGCAAAGAACGAAACCACCGATTCCGGAAAGGCGATCTCGCGTTCCGGATCGAGAACGTCTTCGGGCGTGAGACCGCTGGTCACCATCAGGAGCGCCATGTCGCCCACCACTTTCGAGGTCGGCGTTACCTTGACGATGTCGCCGAACATTTCGTTGACCTGAGCATAGGCCGTGGCCACTTCCGGCCAGCGCTCATCGGCGACGCCGAGCCCGCGCGCCTGCTCCCTGAGATTGGTGTATTGCCCGCCCGGCATGGCGTGAACGTAGACATCCGAGGTGCCGGAGCGAATCTCGCTTTCGAAGGCGTAATAGCCGCGCCGCACTTGCTCCCAATAGTGCGACAGTTCGCGTACCGCGCCCTGATCGAGGCCGCTGTCGTTGGCGGTGTGCTCAAGCGCCGCGTTGACCGAGCCGAAGCTCGGTTGCGAGGTGAGGCCAGAGAGCGCATCCATGGCCAGGTCGACCGCATCCACGCCGGCTTCCACCGCGGCGATCACGCTTGCAGCGGCGATGCCGCTGGTGTCATGAGTGTGGAAATGAATTGGCAGACCGGTTTCCTGTTTGAGCGCCGTGATTAACTTTGTCGCCGCCGCCGGCTTGCACAAGCCGGCCATGTCCTTGACCGCGAGGATATGCGCGCCGGCTGCTTCGAGCTCACGCGCCATGGTGAGATAATAGGCGAGATCATACTTTGTCCGCGCCGGGTCGGTGATATCGCCGGTGTAACAGATCGCCGCTTCGCACAGCTTGCCGGACTCGATCACCGCGTCCATGGCGACGCGCATGTTTTCCACCCAGTTGAGGGAATCAAATATGCGGAACAAGTCGATCCCGCCATCCGCCGCTTGCTGCACGAAATAGCGCACCACATTGTCGGGATAGTTGGTGTAGCCGACGCCGTTGGAAGCGCGCAGCAGCATTTGCAGGAGGAGATTGGGCATCGCCTCGCGGAACGCGCTCAAGCGCTGCCACGGGTCTTCCTTGAGGAAGCGCATCGCCACGTCGAAGGTGGCGCCGCCCCAGCATTCGACCGACAGGAGATCGGGCAGCAGATGCGCATAGGCGGGCGCGGCGGCGAGCAGATCATAGCTTCGCATGCGCGTCGCCAACAGCGACTGATGCGCATCGCGCAGGCTGGTGTCGGTAAGCAGCACCTGATCCTGGGCGCGCATCCAATCGGCGAACCCGGCGGCGCCCAGTTCGGCAAGGCGTTGGCGCGACCCGGGCTTGATTTCGCCTTTGAGCCCGTCGGGCTTGATCGGCAGCCGGGCCGGCGGGCCGATTGGGCGGCCCGCGACTTCCGGATTGCCGTTGACGATGACGTCACCGATGAAGCGCAGCAGACGCGTTGCGCGGTCGCGCCGTTTGGCGAAATGGAAGAGCTCCGGCGTCTCGTCGATGAAGCGGGTGGTGTAGTCGCCGCCGCGGAACTTGGCATGGCTCAGGAGCGTTTCCAGGAACGCCAAATTTGTGCGCACGCCGCGAATACGGAATTCTCTGAGCGCCCGATCCATGCGCTGAATGGCTTCGTCCGGTGTTGGCGCCCAGGAGGTCACTTTTTC
>PTKB01000030.1 GCA_002937555.1 Alphaproteobacteria bacterium MarineAlpha10_Bin2
AGTTGGTGATAAGAAAGAAGAAAGTAAAATCCTAATGGTTCCCGTTTTTTGGGCGACTTGTTTTGAGAGCCTTCGTTGGGTCAGCTACAATAGGGTCACTTGATACGACACTTCGCCAAATCTCCCTGGTGGACAGAAACGCAAAATTACAGCATGGAACGATCATGATGGCAAGTTGTTTCCTTCGTTTGCTGATTGCGACGGTCTTAGTCTTGGCGGCCCGTCCCGCCCTGGCCGGGGTCATCAGGTCCTTCGCGCCGATCACCACCAAGGTGGGGCATTTGATCGCCGCCGCCGCGGTGCTTCCGTCATAGGCATTGGTCGCGGCGAGATCGCTATAGAGCACCCCCTTGGCGGCGCGCTCCATCACGCGCAAACCGCCGCGCATCATCCACAGACCCGGCATGCGGTGCACGCCCAATTGGGCGCGCCGGCCATAGCCCCACACGTTCAACAGATCGAACGCCACATGATCGTCGGCCGCGGCCGGGTCCATGAGCGCCGCGCTAACCGGAATGGCGAGCGCGCCGCCCAGAATTGCCAGCGCCCGCACTCGCGCACCATGCCGTCCGGCGCAGTCGAGCGAGACCTGCCCGCCCATGCTGTGGCCGACCAGGGCCGCCCGTTCGACACCGGCCGCATCCAGCACATGAGTCAGCCAATCCGCCATCGCTTCGATCGATTGCAGCGGCGCGCCGCCAGAGCGGCCATGGCCGGGTAGATCGACGGCGAGGACATTGCTGCCATGCCAGGCAAAATAGCGCGACTGCAGTTTCCACACTGTGCGATCGAAGGACGCGCCGTGAATGAACAACGTGGTCGGCAGTGCCGTATCGAAATCCTGGCCGCCTGTCGCGCAGAAGACGGTGGCGCCGTCGACTTGGAGTTCCATGCCTTAAGCCCTCTGCGATGCTTTGAGGGCGCGCGCGAGATCGTCGGTCAAATCCACCGGATCCTCGAGGCCAACCGAAAGGCGCACCATATCCTCGCCGACGCCGGCCTGTTCGAGCGCGGCGGCGTCCATCTGCTGATGGGTGGTGCTGGCCGGGTGAATCACCAGGCTCTTTGCGTCGCCGACATTGGCGAGATGGGAAAACAGCTCCACCGCTTCGATAAATTTCCGCCCGGCTTCGCGCCCGCCCTTGATGCCGAAGGTGAAAATCGAACCGCAGCCATCCGGCAACAGCACCGCCGCCAGATTGTGATCGGGATGGGACGAAAGCTCGGGATAGCTCACCCAGTTCACCGCGTCATGGCCCTCGAGGAAGGCGATGATGTGGCGGGCGTTTTTGACATGGCGCTGAATGCGCATCGACAGCGTCTCCACGCCTTGCAGGATATAGAAAGCGTTGGCCGGGCTCATGCACGCGCCAAAATCGCGCAAGCCTTCGGCACGGGCGCGCATGATAAAGGCGCCGGGGCCGAACTCTTCGGCGAAATCGAGGCCGTGATAGCCGTCGTATGGCTCGCTCAGAGTCGGAAACTTGTCCGTCGCCTCCCAATCGAAGGCGCCGCGATCGACGACCACGCCGCCGATGGCGACACCGTGGCCGCCAAGAAACTTGGTCGCCGAATGCAAGATCAGGTCGGCGCCATGTTCGAAGGGCCGAAACAGATAGGGCGTCGCAAAGGTATTGTCGATCATCAGCGGCAGGCAGGCCGCATGCGCGATTTCGGCGATGCGCGGCATGTCCATTACTTCGAGACCGGGATTGCCTAATGTCTCGCCAAACAAGAGACGGGTGTTGGGCCGAATTGCGGCGGCAAAGGCGCCTGGGTCGCGGACATCGACGAAGCTGGTCTCGATGCCGAAGCGCGGCAGGGTATGGGCAAAGAGATTGTGGCTGCCGCCATAGATCGAGGCCGAGGAGACGATATGCGAGCCGGCATCCATCAGGGTCGCCACGGCGAGATGCAATGCCGCCTGGCCGCTTGCCGTGCACACCGCGCCGACGCCGCCCTCGAGCGCCGAGACGCGCTCTTCCAGCACCGCTACCGTGGGGTTGGAGATGCGCGAATAGATATGTCCGGCGCGCTCCAGATTAAACAGCGACGCCGCATGCTCGGTGTCTTCGAAGACGTAAGAGGTAGTTTGATAGATCGGCACGGCGCGCGCGCCGGTCACCGGATCGGGCCGCTGTCCGGCGTGTAGGCTAAGCGTATCGGGCCTGAGATATTTGGGATCTGCTGCCATGGCGGAAAGCCCCTTTCGGCGTTTGCCGGTATCCTATGCGGAGAGGTCGGTTTGTCCAGACAAGTTGCGCGATTGGCGGAAAACTGTTTTGGGCCGCGCCCGCAAAGCGTAAGATCGCCGTCAAAGGCCTAAGAAAAATGGGAGACGGGTCGATGCTCAAGATCACCGGCTATGCGGACCGCGTCAGCGCGCGCCCGGGCGAGACGATCAAATTCATGGTCAATTGCGAACTCGGCGAATACCGCGCCGACATCGTCAAATTGATCTGCGGCGACAGCTCGCCGGACGGTCCGGACTATAAAGAAAAGCTGATCCGCACTCCGGCCAACAAGCGCTACAAGGGGCGCAAGCAGCACATTCATATGGGCTCCTACGCCATCGTCGAGAGCAATCCGGCACTCGAGAAGCTCGAGAGCTTCACTGTGCAGGCGATGATCTGGCCGACCACGCCGGATAAGGGCATGCAGGCCATTCTCGGCAAATGGAACCCGCGCGGCAAAAGCGGCTTCGCACTGGTGATCGCGGAAGACGGTTCGCTCGGTTTGATGCTGGGAAACGGTAAGGGCAGGGCTGAGACGGTCTCGCTCGGCAAGCCGATGCTGGAGCGCCACTGGTATTTGGCGGCGGCGAGTTGGGACGCCAAAAAGAAGGAAGTGCGGCTCTATCAGGAGCCGTTGCGCGAGTATGTCGGCGTGAGGCATGGCGGCATGGCACGCAAGAAAGTGAAACTCGCCAGGATGGCGGGCAATACCGCGCCGCTCACCATGGCTGCCCTGTTCGAGCGCAGCGCGAGCGGCCGCAATTTTTGCGGAAATTTTTACAACGGCAAGATCGACGGGCCGAAACTGTCCAACCGGGTGCTGACGCGGAGCGAGATCCAAACCTTGAGAGGCAATTCCGTGCCGGTCGCCCTCGCACCCGCCGTGCTCGCTGCCTGGGATTTTTCGCGCGACATCACTTCGATCAAGATCAGCGGCGTGAGCAGCCGTCAGATGGATGGCGAAATCGTCAATTTGCCGGCGCGAGGAATGACCGGCGCAAATTGGACGGGCGCCGAGTTGTGCTGGCGCCACGCGCAGGGCGAATATGGCGCCATTCATTTTCACGACGACGATCTTTACGACGCCGGCTGGGACATCGATTTTGAACTGACCGTGCCGAAGGGCTTGAAAAGCGGCATCTACGCCGCGCGCCTCCGGGCCGGCGGTTCGGAAGAATATATCCCCTTTGCCGTACGGCCCGAGCGCGGCGGCGAAGCGAAGATCGCGTTCATCCTGCCGACAATTCACTATATGGCTTACGCAAACGAGCATCTCGCCTTCAACGGCCCGATCGCGGAAATACTGACCGGACAGGTCTCGGTCATGAACGAGACCCACATGTTCCTCAATGAACACCGGGAATACGGCGCCTCGCTCTACGATAGCCACACCGACGGATCGGGCGTCTGCTATTCCTCGCGTCTCAGGCCCATTCTCAACATGCGGCCGAAATATCAGACGCAATGGTCGTGCTTCGGCGAAAAGGACACCAACCTGCGCGAATTCAATCTCGATCTCTACTTCATCGATTGGTTGGAGCACTTCGGCTTCGACTATGACGTGGTGACGGACGAAGACATCCACTACGAGGGCGTCGACGCCATCGAGCCCTATAACGTGATCCTGACCGGCGGCCATCCGGAATATTATTCCAAGCAGATGCGCGACGCGGTGTTCGATTTCACCCAGGGCGGCGGACGGTTGATGTATCTCGGCGGCAACGGTTTTTATTGGCGCGTGGCGCTGCATGGCGAAGTGCCGGGCGTGATCGAAGTGCGGCGCTGCGAAGCGGCGATCAAGGCCTGGGGCGCCGAAACGGGCGAATATTATCACAGCTTCAGCGGCGAATATGGCGGCCTGTGGCGCCATCAGGGCGAATCCGAGCCGCAACGCTTGACCGGCATCGGCTTCACCTCCGAAGGATTCGATATCTCGTCTTATTACCGGCGTACGCCGGACAGCTTCAACCCGCGCGTGGCGTTTATCTTCAAGGGCATCGGCAAGGGCGAACTGATCGGCGATTTCGGCTTCCATGGCGGCGGCGCGGCGGGCAACGAACTGGACCGCGCCGACCCGGCTCTCGGCACGCCGCCGCACGCCCTCACCGTCGCCACTTCGGAAAATCACACCGACCTCTACATGGTGGTCAACGAGGAAATTTTTATCAACCATCCCGGCATGTCGGGCAACAACCATCCGCTGGTGCGCGCCGATATGGTGTTTTTCGAAACGCCCAATGGTGGCGCCGTGTTTTCCACTGGCTCCATCGCCTATGGCGCCAGCCTGCCGTGGAACGATTACAAGAACAACGTCGCCAAGCTGACCACCAACGTGCTCAAGCGTTTCGCCGATCCGAAACCGTTCTAAGAGGAGAAAAGCATCATGGCCGCCTATGCAATCGCCGACATCACGGTGACCGATGCCGAAACCTATACCGGCTACCAGGCGCTGACGCCGGCCACCATCGAGAAATATGGCGGGCGCTTTGTTGTCCGCGGCGGTGCGCACAAAACGGTGGAGGGCGATTGGCAGCCGGGACGAGTCGTCGTGCTCGAGTTCGAAGATATGGCGGCGTTGCAGCGCTGGTACGATTCACCGGAATACACCGAAGCGCGGGCGATCCGCCAACGCGCCGCGACCGGCAGCGTGATTTTCGTCGAAGGTGTCTAGCACCCACAACTGAAGCAGAGGGAGGATAGCCAATGAGCGTGTATGTCGTCGCCGGAATCGAGGAGATAAAAGATCCGGAACTGATGGGTAAATATTCCGAGCTCGCCAGCCCGACCGTCGCGGCGCATGGCGGCAAGTTCGTGGCCCGCGGGCCGATCGAAAAGCTGGATGGCGATTGGGACGCCATGGGCGGTGTGGTGATCGAATTCTCGAGCGCGGAGGCGGTGCGTACTTGGTACAACTCGCCGGAATATCAGGCCGCCCTGCCAATGCGCTTGGAAGCCGCGCGCGGCACCTTGTTCATGTTCCCCGGCGAATAACCGTCAAACTTAATCGAAGAAAAAAGGAGAAAATCGAATGGCAGCCTATGTGATCGTCGATTCACACATCAAGAATCTTGAAGGTATGCAGGAATATATCGACAAGGTCGGCGCGACCCTGCAGCCACATGGCGGCCAGCCGATTATCGCCGGCACCAATATCGAGATCGTCGAGGGCGATTGGAATCCAAACCGCGTCGTCGTCGTTCAATTCCCCAGCATGGATGCCGCCAAGGCGTGGTACAACTCGCCGGCCTATCAGGAAATCCTGCCAATCCGCACCGCCAACACGGACGATAAAGTCATTCTCGTCGAAGGCTTATAAAACGCGTCAGGCTGCTTCCGGCCCGGCAATGACTCCGGCATCGTGCAGGCGGCCGATCTCGCCTTCGCTCATGCCGAGAATGCCGGATAAAATCTCATCGCTGTGTTCGCCCAAAATCGGGCCGCGCGCGACATCGGTGCGCGGATGGGTGGTAAAATCAAGCGGCGAGCCCGGTGTCAGCAGGCGCCCGATGCCGGGCTGGTCGATTTCCTCGAACAGCGGATTGTCGGTCGAGACGAAGGGGTCTTCGGCGACCATCTGCTCGTAGGTCCGAAACGGCCCCCAGAGGATGCCCACTTCGGTCAACGCCGCACCGGCCTCGGCGAGGGTCCGCCCGGCGAACCAAGAACCGACCATCTGGTTCAACTCTGCGCGCACTTTCCATCGGTCGGCCTCGAGATTGAGGTCGATGCCGCGCGTCGCCTCCAATTCCTTGAATCGCCCCGTTAGGCCCATGACTTCGCCCAGCGCCTTGACATGGCGGCGCGTGACAACGACCAGCATGATCTGGCGTCCGTCGCTGGTCGAAAAATCGCGCCCGAAGGTGCCGTACATGTCGTTGCCGATGCGCGGGCGGGTGCGGCCGTTGATCTGCACATCGCCAATATAGCCGAGCGAGCCGGTGAGATGGTAGGCGACATCCGCCAGGCTCAGTTTTACCAACTGCCCCTCGCCGCTGCGCGCCCGGTGGCGCTCGGCCGCCAAGAGACCGATGGCGGCGGTCAGCCCGCAGGTTAAATCCCAGCCCGGCAGCACATTGTTGATCGGCCCGTCATGACCCTCCGGCCCGGTAACATAGGGCCAGCCGGTGCGCGCGTTGATGGTGTAGTCCACGGCCACGCTGGCATCCGGATTGCCGATAATCTTGAGCATGATGAGATCGTCGCGGCGCGCCTTCAGGGCGTCGTAATCGAGCCACGGCTGGACCTGTAAATTGGTCAGGAATATTCCCGCTTCGGGCCCCGGCGAGGTGATCAGGGCAGCCATGATTTCCTGCCCTTCGGGGTCGCGCAGGTTTATCGCGAGCGAGCGTTTGCCTTTGTTCATGGTCGCCCAATAAATGCTGGTATCGTCGGCGGTCACCGGCCAGCGTTTGTAATCGAGGCCGCCGCCGATCAGATCGAAGCGGATCACGTCGGCGCCCATTTGCGCCAATGTCATGCCGCCCAAGGGCGCGGCGACAAAGGCTGAACCCTCGACGATTCGAAGTCCTTTGAGAATATTATTCATAGCGGTCCGCTTTACGCCAATCGGCGGGTCTCCTCAAGGCAAAGGGCGTCAGGTTGATGTTTTTTGTTTGGCGCCACTGCCCTTACGCCCGGCCACGGCGATCAGCAGCGGCGGCAGAAAAAGAAAATCGGCGATGAGGGCGACGGCAAGGGTGATCGCGGTTAGTGCACCGAGGCTGGCATTCACTTTGAAGCCGGAGAGACTCAGCATGGCGAAACCGGCAGCCAGCACGATCGCGGTGATGGTGAGGGCGCCGCCGACGCTTTCGAAGGCATGGCGCACTGCTTGCGGCGCGTCGAGTCCCATATCCCGCCGGCCGCGCAAAAATTTGTTGAGAAAATGGATCGTATTGTCGACGACGATGCCGAGCGTCATGGCGGTCACCACGGAGCCGGCCAGGCCAATCTCCCCCACCGCCCAGCCCCACAGGCCGAGCGCGATCGCCGCCGGCGCCAAATTGGGCAACAGGCTAATCACACCGAGGAGCGGGCTTCTAAGGGCAAATACCAGAAGCGCCGAGATCAGCAAGAGGGCGGCGCCGGTGCTGATCAGCATGCCCTCGATATTGCGCGCGGAAACTTGCGCGTACATCATCGAGAGACCGGTGGCGGGCGCGGCGAATTGCGGTGCGTTCTGGGCCAGCCACGCATCCGCTCCAACGCCCAGCTCGCGGATTTGGCGCGATGACATGCCGCGCAAGATCACGCTCAACCGGGAGATGGCGAAACTGCCGTCGACCAGCGCCTGGGCGGCGCCATCGGGCGCGGCGGCGGCATATTGCCGGAGCAGATCGCCGGCGCCTGTATCCGGCAGGCGATAGAACGCCGCGTCATCGCCGTGGCGCGCCTGATTGAGGCGTTTGGCCATCTCGGCCAGGCTGGCGACGTAGACGACGCCGGGCTGCCCCCGATACCATTCGCCGAGCCTGTCCAGGATCGAGAGATAGTCCGCGTCGATGACGCGCCCCGGCCCGCCGGCGGGCAGCGCATGTTCGATCAGGTCGATTCCGGTTAAATGGCGTTCGACGAAATCCGTATCGCGTCGAAACTCGTAGTGGCTATCGAGATATTCGCCGAAGCGGTCATCCAGATCGATTTGCGATATGCCGGCGGAGAGGCCGAGCGCCACCACCGTCATGACGGCGAACAGCGGCCACCGGCGGCGCACGATGGCGGCGCCAACGGCGGCCATGATCTTTTGATCGATTTCGGCGCGCCCCGTGCGGCCGAGCGGCAACAGGGAAAGCAGCGCCGGCAGCAACGTAACCGAATAAATGAAGGCGGCGGCGACGCCGATGGCGGTCACATTTCCGAGATCGCGGAACGGCGGCGAAGCGCTGGCGTTCATCGTCAGGAAGCCCGCCGCCGTCGTCGCGCTGGTGAGAAATATCGGCCACAGATTGAGGCGGAGACTCTCCTGGATGGCGGCGCGTTTCTCCAGCCCGCGCGCCATCGCGTGGCGCACTCCCGATATGAGATGAATGCTGTCGGCGATGGCAAGGGTCAGAATGATCGACGGCGCCGCGGCGGAGCCCGGATTAAGCACGTACCCGGCCCAGCCGGCGATGCCCATGGCAGTGAGCGTGGCGGCAATAACGACCGCGAGCGTGCCGATCACTCCGCCCCAGGAGCGCAACATCACCACAAGCAGCAACAAAACCAATGCCGCCATGGCGGGCATGATGGTCTTCAAATCGCCCTTCGTCGCCTCGCCGAACGTGGCGCCGCCGACCACCGGTCCGGTCAAATAAAACGCGAAATCCGGGTGCGCTTCTTCGAGACGGTGAATGAGAGCCCTGATGCCGGCGACGCCGCGGTCGACTGCCGCGCTATCGCCGGGCGGCAAGGCGAGATTGAGATTGAGGGCGGCAACATTGCCGTCGTGCGAAATCAGCCAACCGCGGAACAGCGGCTCGGCGCGGATGCGTTGCGCCGCGCTTTGATCCAGCGTGCCATCCGTGCCGAGCAGCGGCGCGAGCGCCAGCCGGCCCGCCTTCCATTGCGGCAGCGCGGTCGAAAGCGGACTATCGAGAGCGGCGATATCGGGCAGTTCGCGCGCCAACCGGACCGCATCCGTGAGCGCCGCCAATGCCGGTGCGCTCAACGCGCCGTTCTCGCTGCCCGCCGCGATGCCGCCCTTCGGCGCCATCGCCAATACGGCCGTTTGCGCCACATCGAAATTTTGCTCCAGGCGCTCCAGGGCGACGCGCTCGGGATTGTCTTGGCCGAAGAAAACCCGGCTGTCATTGGTGAAGGAGAGCGAGGGCGCGCCGGCAGCGCAGGCGAGAATAGCGGCAAAGCAGGCGAGCAGCAGCCAGAGCCGCACGCGTGGTGTAAACTCAAAAGACAGCATGTACCGGGCGCGGCAACGGAGACAAAATGCGATGAGCGATGAGCAGGCGGTTCTCGACACCAATCAGGCCTTCTACACGGCCTTCGCCGCGCGCGACATGGCGGCGATGGAACGGATCTGGGCGCATGAGGCGCGCGTGTGTTGCATTCACCCGGGCTGGGCGCCGCTGATCGGACGGGCGCCCGTCATCGAGAGCTGGGCCGCAATTCTTTCCGATGCGGGCGCGCCCGAGATCAGCTGCGGCGACAGCAATGCCATTCTGCTTGGTCAAAGCGCCCTGGTGGTGTGCCGTGAATATATGCCGCAAGGACAATTGCTGGCCTCCAATCTGTTCGTGGTGGAGAACGGCGGCTGGCATCTCGTCCATCACCATGCTGGTCCGGGCCCGCAATTGGCGGTGGCAAGCGCGACGCGCCCAGACGGCGGCACCTTACATTGACGCCTTCTTGGTCGACGGCCGGGTATTACTCGATGGGGCATTCGATTCAGCCTCACGCGGGTCTATCTCATTCAGGTCCTGCCGCGCGCCACGGTAAAAAGCTCGTTGGTGAACCAGAGACCGTCATGGGCGCGCAGAATTTTTTCCGTTTCTCCCAGATAGCCGCCTTTGCGTAGCGCTTTCATCAGTTTGGCATCCTCGATCTGAGCGACGTACACGGCGGCGTTCCAGGCAGCCAGCAGCGTTGAGGTGCCAATATTGCTGGAAATTTCGCTCGCCAGCGTATGCAGATAAAAGCGGAACAGGGAGCGCGAATCGGTATAGGGGAAATAACGCAGGTTTCGCCGCTCCGCCTTCATTTCGCTTTTCAGCACATCAAGGAGCATGCGCCGCGGTGTCTGAAACGGGTTCTCTTCCGGCCATACCGAACGAACGATATCCATGCCGGGATCCTTGCCGGTGGACTGGACCACGACCATGCGCCCGCCGGGCGCCAGCGCGCGGGCAAGCGGGCGCAGCACGTTACGGCTTTTGACTTCCGCCGGAAGGCGCGCCTGATAGGGCTGCGAGGCCATCACGAAATCGAACTCCTGCGCCTCGCCTTGGCGCGGAATGACGGCATCAAGGGCGAAGCGGTGGTCCTTGCGATAAATCACCACGGCGGCGGGTTTTACGTAGAGCGGATTGCCGGTCTTTTCGCTCGTCCGCGTGCGCCAACCGGCGCTCAGGATCGGCTGCAGCTGATTGCTGATCTGCGCATCGAAATCATGGGTGGTCGAGCCTTCGAGCGCGATTTCATGCCATTTGAAGTCGGCCGGCGACGAGTTCCGCGGCGACAGCCCCGCGACTTCGTAATAATAGAGATTGGTCGCCATGAACACGGTGTGGGGATGTTCGTGGAAGCGGTCGACCATCTTTTCGATCGACAGGCGGACATCTTCGAGGCTGATTTCCTTGCCGACGATAAGAAAGGGGATGGTTGGGAACATGTTGTGCATGGCGCGCATGGTGCGCGTCAAAACGGTGCCGTCGCCCATGCCGGCATCGAGCACTCGGAGCGCCGGCGGGCTCGGCTTCACATGCTTCAATTCCTTCACCATGCGCGCCGCCCCCTGCCATTTTTCGCTGCAGGTGGTGACGAACATCAAATATTTTCCCGGTTGTCGAAGAAGCGGAAAGGTGACTTGCCCTTTTTTACGGGTGTTTTGCGCGGCATTCTTGTTTCCTTCTCGGCATTGGTTATATTCCGCGGCGATGAATCTCCAGACGCCATTGTAGTCGCGGCTGGAAAAGGGGAAAGCATGAAAGACAATAAGGCCGGCGCGCCGCTGAGCGAGGGCAATCTGGAAACCGTCCTAAGGTCTGGACAGTTCGCCCTCACCGCCGAAACGGCGCCGCCGGATTCGGCCGATCCGGAAGCGGTGCTGGCGCGCACTGGGTGCCTAAAAGGGCTGGCGGATGCGGTCAATGTGTTGGACGGCCCGGGGGCGCAAACCCATCTCTCGCCGTTGGCGGCGGCGGCGATCATGGCGCGCGCCGGCATCGAGCCGGTGCTGCAATTCACCATGCGCGACCGCAACCGCCTAGCATTGGAAGCCGATATCCTCGGCGCCGCGGCGCTCGGAGTCCCCAATATTCTTTGCCTGACCGGCGATTCTCCCGAAGCCGGCGATCAACCGGAGGCGAAGCCGGTGTTCGACCTGAATTCCGCTCAATTCATGCAGATCATCGACGATATGCGCAGGAAATCGGTCTATCCGGGCGGGCGGACGATCGAAACGCCGCCGCGCCTCCTCATCGGCGCCGCCGACTCGCCGCGCAAACTCGACGCCGATTTCTCGCCCGCTAGCCTCGAAGCGAAAATCGATGCCGGCGCCGATTTCTTTCAAACGCAATATTGCTTCGATATGGACATCCTGCGGGATTACATGGCGCGCCTGAGCGATCTCGGCATTCTGGAGCGCACCCATTTCATCATCGGCATCGGCCCCATCGCTTCGGCGCGCTCGGCACGCTGGATGAACGAGAACCTGTTCGGGGTGCACATTCCAGAGCCCATCGTGGCCCGGCTGGAACAGGCGGACGACGCCAAAGCGGAAGGGCGCAGAATTTGCGTCGAGTTGATTCAGCAATTGAGGGAAATAGTAGGCGTCTCGGGCGCGCATCTCATGGCGCCGCACGGCGAGCAAGCCGCGGCGCAAGTCATCACAGATTGCGGCGTGCTCGAAAACCGCGCCGCCTAAAATTCTTCGGGAGAGTCCTTAAAAAGCGACTAGCGGTCGCCGAAAACGGTGATTTCGCGTATCGAATAGTCGCCGCCGTCGTTGGCGATCGTGATACCGGAAAATGGATCGCGGAAGCTGCGGTCGGTGGCGCTCAACACGCGCCCGCCATCGACGGAAACCGTCATGCCGCCATCCGTGTCGCGGTTGATCTCAATGCGATGGCGAATATTATCTTCCAGGTTGAGCGTTTGATTGTGGGCGACGATGGAACGCACGCCGCTCGAGCCGAAACGCTGCAGTTCCAAGGAAGACTGCCCGCCGGGAACATAGGCCAAGCGGTAGCCGGCGCCGCGCGAGCGCCCTTGGTACAGATCGAGCGAGAAGCTGCCATGCTTTTCGCGTGACACCAATTCGAGAACCAATTGAAAGGCGTTCGATATCGGCGCCTGGAGAAATATTTCAGCGCGCTCCGGCTGGCTCGTCGCGGCCGGCTCTTCTTATTTCTTGGTGCCCAACAGCGAGCCGAGAACACTCTTCACCAGATCCTTGGTATCCGTCTTCGAGGAACTCTCGGCCGGCGCCGCCACCTTGGCGACGACGCTCCTCAGGCCCAATCCCGAATCAACACTGAAGCGCCCTTCGACTACGGTCCAAGCCGGGTTGCGGGTGAAATTACCGTCACGGAAATCGTCATGCACGAGCTTTTGCGGCGGCAAATCCGGCGCCGGTTCAGGCTCCGGCGCAGCGGCCGTATGGTCGGCAATGGCGTCGCGCAAATCCTGCAACAGGCGAGGGTCCGCCGCGCGCGCCTTTTCCGCGCCGTCGATCAACTCGTTCAGGCGTTCGACGAGCGCGTCATATTGTTTATCGCCGCCACCCCATTCCGAATAATGCTCGTCCGCCCGGGCGCCGGCGCCAGCAAAAAGAAACGCGCATAAAATTGCAGCGAGAACAAATCTCATGGCGACAGAATAGGACAATCAGAGCGGGAGGAAAACACTTCAATTGGCCGGGTGAAATTATCCTTTTGAATTGCCACGCCGCATCCGGCACCATGGCGGCGCGGCAATAAGGGCTTAATCAACAGGGAGACGGTGTCATGGCTTATTCACGCGCTTCGGTTACCGCCAAAGTTGGCGCACCCGCTGACAAGGTTTGGGAGCATATCGGCAGCTTCGCCAACATCAAGGCGATTACGCAAGGGGCGCTTGCAAGTTGCGACGTGGACAAGACAGGCACCATACGCAAACTCAGGGTAAAGGGCGTGAAGGGTGTGATAACCGAGCGGCTGATCAAATATGACAGCCAAACCCACACCCAGATTTACGCCATCATCGACAAACCCAACAATATCGTTCCGTTCGTCAATTATACCGCGACGATCAAGGTCAAGGCATCCACGGCGCGCAGTTCCACCATTGTATGGTCAAGCCGTTTCGAGCCGAAAAAGGGCCAAACGCCTGAGGGCTGCCGCGAATTCGCGCACGGCATTTACGATCTCGGTATCGGCGGCGTCAAGAAACGCCTCGGCTTGACGAAACCGAAAAAGAAAGCGGCGGCGAAGAAAAAGGCACCCGCCAAGGCCAAGGCGAAAGCCAAAGCCAAACCCAAGGCAAAAGCGCGCGCCAAGAAAATATAGCCGGGTTTTCTAGTAGAGAACCGCCTGCAGATAGAGGCCCCAGGGCGGTGCGTTGGGGCCGGCGCTGCGGCGGTCGCGCGATGCCAGCACGTCGTCGATATGGGCTTCCGGCCAGCGCCCCTCGCCGACCCACACCAGACTACCAACCATGGCGCGCATTTGGTGGTGCAGGAAAGATTCCGATCGCGCGGTGAGGAAAATTTTCTCACTCTGGCGAGTGACCTCAAATGCGTCCAATGTCTTGACCGGTGAGGGCGCCTGGCAAGCGCTGGCGCGAAACGACGAAAAATCATGGCGCCCCAGCAGCCGCGCCGCAGCACGCGCCATGGCCTCGGCGTCGAGTTCACGGGAAATCTGCCAGGCGCGTTTGGCATCGAGCGAGAGCGGCGCACGGCGGTTGACGATGCGGTAGCGATAAATTCGCGCCGTTGCCGAGCGCCTTGCGTCGAAATCCTCACTCACGGTTTCTGCGGTTAGAACCGAAACCAGGCGCGGCCGCAAGTGGGCGTTCAGCGCATCGCGCAGGGTGTCCGGCGCCGGCGCGCCGGCAAGGTCGAGATGGCAGACTTGCGCCTCGGCATGCACGCCGGCATCCGTCCGCCCGGCGCCGTGCACGCGGACGGCTTCGCCGCAAAACGCCGCAACCGCCTCTTCCAGCGCCTGCTGCACGGAATAGCCGTTGGCCTGCCATTGCCAGCCGACGAATTCCGAGCCGTCATATTCGAGAGTTAGCTTGTAGCGGGGCACGGCAATGTCTCCCCCGCGGCGATGGCATGGCCGCGTAGGAATTCGGCAGTCGCCAGGACGCTCTTACCGGCGCGTTGCAAACGCACAAAGCGAAGCGCCGTGCCGCCGCCACAGACTACGGAGAAACCATCGCCCGCGAGCACGGTGCCGGGCGCCTCAGCGCCATCATGCGACTGCGCCCGCGCCGCCAATAATTTGATGCGCGCTGCACCATGCTGAAACCAAGCACCCGGCGCGGGCGACAAGGCGCGCACCAGATTGGCCAGCTCGGGCGCCGGGCGGGTCCAGTCGAGACGGGATTCCGCTTTGTCGATCTTGGCGGCATAGCTGGCGCCATCGCCCTGTTCGACAGCCTCCGGTGCCGTGCCGCGGCACAACTCGTTCGCGATTTCTGTGAGCAGGCCAGCCGACAGCGCAGCTAGCCGGTCATGCAATTGGCCGGCGTCGCAATTGGCATCGATCGTCACTTTGGCCTGGCCCAACACCGGGCCGGTATCCAGTCCCTCGTCCATTTGCATGATGCTGACGCCGGTTTCCGTGTCGCCGGCCATGAGGGCGCGCTGGATCGGCGCCGCGCCGCGCCAGCGCGGCAGCAAAGATGCGTGCGCGTTGATGCAGCCGAGGCGCGGTGCTTGCAACAAAGCCGGCGGCAGGATCAGGCCATAGGCCACGACGACGCAGAGATCCGCGTTGAACGCCGCGAACGCGCGTTGCTGAGCCTCTTCTTTCAACGATACCGGCATCTGCACATTCA
>PTKB01000031.1 GCA_002937555.1 Alphaproteobacteria bacterium MarineAlpha10_Bin2
GCCGGGCATCCGAAATGACCGCCTGATGGCCGAGATGGACACCATCAAAATTTCCGATGGCGACGACCGCGCCTCGCCCTTCGGCGGGCACTTCACGCCAATGCCTATAGATGCGCATCGCCGCGCCCGCTCCCGATTTCGAAACGTTCAGTGGATAAAAGCGGCGCTGAGAATAGGCTCTCGGCCGCATCTTGGCCAGACATTAACCGGCGTCCGTCAAGGCCTGCAATTGAACGCGCGTCGGCACCAGGATAAGAGCTTCGCCGCGCACCACTTCCCTCTCCCCGACTTGGCACAGCGTTTCCAATCGGGCGCGGTGTTTCCCGTGAAACAATTCCACCACCGTTGCGCTCGCCACCACCTCGTCGCCGGCGCGTACCGGCGCCAGGAAGCGCAGGTCTTGGCTCATATAGACACAGCCCGGTCCCGGCAGCCGCGTGCCGATGACGGTCGATATCATCGCGGCGGTGTACATGCCATGAACGATGCGGCCTTCGAACATGGTCCGCCCGGCGAACGCCGCATCCAAATGCAGTGGATTTACGTCGCCCGAAACTTCAGCGAAGTGCTCGACATCAGCCTGGCTGATGCGCCGGCGGTATTCGCCGCGCATTCCAACTTCAAGATCTTCGAAACAATAGCTCGTCAGGCCGTCATCGCTTGGCGCTTGGTGCATTCCGCTTCCTTTTCTTGTGCGAGAGTGTAGTGAAGAGAAGTTTAGCGCTCATTTGTGCAGCGCAATAGACGGGTTATAGCGCGCCAACCAAACCGGCTGCAAGTTCCGGTTTGGCTGAGGTTTCAGCCGTAACGATTTGTTGTGCGGCGCACAATCCGACAGCCAGATTTGACAGGCCGTGGCGCAAAATTTAGACCTCGACGCAAAGGAGAGCCGCATGATCACACTCAACGCCATTCTCAAGGCTAAGCCCGGTTGCGCCGAGCAACTGGCGCAGGCGCTGGCGGAAATCGGCGAGTATGTCAGCCGCAACGAGCCTGGCACCGTCGGCTTTTTTGTCGGGCGGGATACCGAGGATCCGCTTCAATTCAATACCTATGAGCGCTTTGTCGACCGCCAGGCCATGGACGCACACAACGAATCGGCCTACCGCGTCGAATGGGGAGACAAATATGCCGCGCTGTTCGACGGCAGCGTCACGCGCTATATCTGCGAGGAAGTTTTCAGCAAATAATTCTCAGCCAAACACAACAGGTAATACGACAGGGAGGTCGTCATGGCTAAGTTTCCCACGGTTCGCACACCCACCATCGAGGAAGTCCTCGACATCGCCGATGCTTTCGGTATGTCGATTTCGGTGGAGGAGGCGGAATCTTACCAGGGCATGATGGCCGGCACCATTCAGTCCTATCACCGCATCGATGATTTGGTCGAACCCAAATTGCCGGTGAAATATCCGCGCAGCCCCGGCCGGCGCCCGAGCGCTGAAGAGAATCCTTACAACGCCTGGTATTGGAAAAGTGAAATCAAGGGAAAGGCGCGCGGCCCCCTGGCCGGCAAGACGATCGTCTTGAAAGACAACATCAGCTTGGCCGGCGTGCCGATGATGAACGGCGCCTCGGTGCTTGAAGGCTATGTTCCCGATGTCGACGCCACGGTGGTGACGCGCATTCTCGATGCCGGCGGCACCATAATCGGTAAGGCGGCCAACACCTATCTCTGCTTCGACGGCGGCAGCGCGACGCCGTCCACCGGCATGGTCGAAAATCCATACAAGAAAGGCTATTCCTCGGGCGGCTCATCGGCCGGCAGCGCGGTTCTGGTGTCGATCGGCGAAGCCGATATGGCGATGGGCGGCGATCAGGGCGGCTCGATCCGCATTCCCGCCTGCTGGTCGGGCATTTACGGCCACAAACCGACGCACGGCTTGGTGCCCTACACCGGCGTTTTCCCGATCGAACAGACCCTCGATCATACCGGCCCGATGGCCAATAATGTGACCGACATCGCGACATTGCTGCAGGCCATTGCCGGTTCCGACGGCCTTGATCCGCGCCAGATCGGCACGAAGACGCAGAATTACGTCAAGGCGCTCGGCAAGGGCGTCAAAGGCATGACCATCGGCGTCGTCAAGGAAGGCTTCGGCCATGCCAACAGCGAAAAGGCGGTGGATCAAAAAGTGAAAGCCGCGGCCCAGCGCTTCAAAAAACTCGGTGCCAAGGTGAAACAAATTTCGATACCGATGCATTTGTACGGTCTCGATATTTGGAATGCGGTGGCGGTCGAAGGCGCGACCGAGTTGATGCTCAAGGGCAACTGCATGGGCACCAATTGGGAGGGCTACTACTCGACCTCCCTGCTCGATGCCTACGCGCATGGCTGGCGCTCAAGGCCCGATGATCTCTCCGTCACGGTCAAGCTGGTGATGCTGCTGGGCCAATATATGCACCATAATTACCACGGCCATTATTATGCCAAGGCGCAAAACCTCAGCCGCAAGCTGCGCCAATGCTATGACGAGGCGCTTGACGACGTCGATCTTCTGGCCATGCCAACTTTGCCCCAGCAGGCGACCAAGCTGCCGGCGCCCGATTGCTCCTATGAGGAATATGTCGATACGGCGCTCAACATGTTGAACAACACCGCGCCTTTCGACTGCTCTGGCCATCCCGGCATAAACGTGCCGTGCGGCATGAACAACGGTCTGCCCATCGGCATGATGCTGGTCGGCAAACGCTATGACGACGCCAGCGTCATCCAGGCCGCGCACGCTTTCGAAAAGAGCGGCAACTGGAAGAAAATGTAGCCGGCCCGAATGCGGGCCATGGAGTGCGAGTTGACGGTGCATTTGCGGCGCCCGCCGCCATGAGCCGTTTGGCGGCGCGGCGGTGGTTTGTCGCCTGCGTGTTGTTTCTCGCTCTCTTCGGGCATCTGCACGGCGCGGTGGCAGACGAACAATCGGCCGATAATTTCGAGAGCTTTCTCGAGCCCATTCGCCTGCACTATGACGTGCCGGCGCTTGCCGCCATCTTGATGCACGGCGATCGAATGGCCGGCATCGGCGCCGTCGGCTACCGCAAATCCGGCGAGACCACCCCGGTCGGCCGCGACGACCGTTGGCATCTCGGCTCCATCGGCAAATCGATGACCGCGACCATGATCGCCCGGCTGGTCGAGCGCGGCACGCTGACTTGGGATCTTCGCGTCGGCGACGCATTGGGCGATGCCGTGCCGGACATGCATATCGCTTATCGCGCCGTCACGCTGGAAGATTTGCTCGCCCATCGGAGCGGCCTCGTCGGCGCCATGACGGCGCTTGAGATTTGGAGCGGCAAGTTGTGGCGCAGCACGAAAGCGAAAGCCGATCTCCGCCTTGACATCGCCACGGAAGCGCTGGCTCTGCCGCCCGAGACGCCGCCCCGTTCCACTTTTCACTACAGCAATGCGGGCTACGTGATTGCCGGTGCGATGGCCGAGCGCGCCGCCGGAGAGCCGTGGGCGAGCTTATGTTGCGTGAACTGTTCGAGCCCCTCGGCATGAATGCCAGCGGCTTCGGCGCACCGGGCAATGTAGGAAAGCTCAGCCAGCCCTGGGGACATTACGAAGGCCGCTCGCGAATCGTTCCCGTTGAACCCGGATTGGGCGGAGACAGCCCGCCGGCGCTCGGGCCGGCCGGCACGATCCATGCATCGCTCGCCGATGTCGGGCGTTATTTGTCGGCCCATTTGCTCGGCGCCCGTGGGCGCGGCTGGCTGTTGCAGCCGGAAACATTCAGAGTTTTGCATCGGCCGCGCGAGGGCCAGGATTACGCGCTCGGCTGGGTGGTGGTGGCAAGCCCCTTGGCCGGCGGGCTGGCCCTCACCCATGCCGGGAGCAATTTGAATTGGTACTCGGTCGCCTGGATCATGCCGGTGCTGAACATCGCGCTCTTCGTCGTCACCAACCAAGGCGGAGAGGCCGGATTTCAAGCGGTCGACGAAACGGTCGGTGCCCTGATGCAGTATGCCGGCGAGACGATCCCCGGTGTCGCGCGCTAATCGTCGCTGCTAGTCGCCGATCACCACTGTGGCCTCTACCTCGCAACGGATATCCGGCGCGTAGAGAGCCTGGACGCCAATCAATGTGGCCGAAGGCGGGGTGATGCCTTCGAACAATTTATGATTGGCCGCGTTTACCACGGCGCCGTCATCCGGGCCGTAATTCGCGACATATGTGTTGAGGCGGACGATGTCTGCCGGCGTCGCGCCGGCTTCGGCGAGAATTTTCTTGATATTGATATGCGCCTGGGCGAGCTGGCTGGCGAGGTCCGGGCCGACAGTGTTGCCGTTCTCGTCCCAGCCCACTTGGCCCGACAAATATACCGTCTTGCCACCTTCCACAGCCACTGCATGGCTCAAGCCATACTGCAAATAAGGCGCCATGTTGTCCGGATTGATATGGGTAAGTTTTGTCATCGTTGTATCTCCTCAGAGGACCACTGCTTATGCCGTCTCCCGCTCGCTCAGGGACATCTCGGATATCATCGTCTCGCGCATTTTAAATTTCTGCACCTTGCCAGTGACGGTCATGGGAAACCCGTCGACGAACTTTACGTAACGCGGAATTTTGTAATGGGCGATCTGGCCCTTGCAGAATGCGCGGATTTCTTCCGGGTTAGATTGCTCGCCTTCCTTTAGGCAAATCCAGGCGCACAGTTCCTCGCCATATTTTTCGTCCGGCACGCCGATCACTTGAACGTCCTGGATTTTCGGGTGGCGATAAAGAAATTCCTCGATCTCGCGCGGATACACATTCTCACCACCGCGAATCACCATATCCTTGATCCGCCCGACGATCTTGCAGAATCCCGCTTCGTCGATGGTCGCCTGGTCGCCGGTGTGCATCCAGCCCGCCGCATCGATAGCTTCCGCAGTAATTTCGGGGTCGTTCCAGTAGCCGAGCATGACCGAATAGCCGCGCGTCATCAGCTCGCCCGGTGTGCCGGGATCGACGATGCAGCCTTCTTCATCGACGATCTTAACTTCAACATGGGGATGAACGCGGCCCACCGTCGATACCCGCCGCTCGATCGAATCCGCGGACGAACTTTGAAAGCTCACCGGGCTGGTCTCCGTCATGCCGTAGGCGATCGTGACCTCTTTCATGTTCATGTCGTCGATCACCCGTTTCATGACTTCGATCGGACAGGGCGAGCCGGCCATCGTGCCGGTTCTGAGAGATGAGAGATCGAAATCGGCAAACTCCGGATGATCCAACTCAGCGATGAACATGGTCGGCACGCCGTAAAGCGCGGTGCAGCGCTCCGCTTCCAGGGCGCGCAGGACTTCAAGCGGATCGAAACCTTCGCTCGGATAAATCATCGCCGCGCCATAGACAGCGCACATCATGTTGCCCATCACCATGCCGAAACAATGATAGAGCGGCACCGGGATACACACCCGGTCCTCTTCAGAAAGGCCGAGCGCCTGGCCATTGTAATAGCCGTTGTTGAGAATGTTGTGGTGGGTGAGCGTCGCGCCCTTGGGAAAGCCGGTGGTGCCGCTGGTGAATTGGATATTGATGGCGTCGTCGAATTGAAGCCGGGATTGCAATTCTTCCAGCCGAGCCTGTTCCTTCTTGCCGGCGCGCGCAGGAATTTCAGAATAATTGAACATGCCGGCGCTATTTTCTTCGCCGAGCCTAATGACCGTGCTCAAGTGCGGCAGCTTCTCACTTTTGAGCGCGCCGGCGGCACAATTTTCGATCTCGGGCGCCAACTCACAGATCATCTCGAGATAACGGCTGGACTTGAAGGACTCTGCCGATATCAGCGCCTTGCATTCGACTTTGTTGAGCGCATATTCGAGTTCCGACAGGCGATAGGCCGGATTAATGTTGACCAAAATGAGCCCCGCCTTGGCACTGGCGAGCTGACTCACAGCCCATTCCGAATTGTTGGGCGACCAAATGCCAATACGATCGCCCGGCTCGAGCCCGAGTGTGAGCAGCCCGGCCGCCAGGGAATCGACTTCCCGCTTCATATCGCCGTAGCTCCAGCGCACATTTTGGTGACAAACCACGAGCGCATCGCGATCGGCATGGCGCGCCGCCGTATCGTCGAACTGCTGGCCGATGGTCTTACCCAGAAGCGGCACGTCGCTCGCGCCGTGTACATAGCTCTGCGTCAGTTTTTCCATTCGTTCCTCTCCACATGCGCCGCGGGAAGCGAAATCTCGGCATGAAATGTATCGCAAGAGAGCCCGCCATGGCAGTAACCGATTTTACGTTCGCGCTGGATGAATTTGCGCCCCCTCGGCGCACTCGCACATCCGCCAGCGGGCTTGGATTGACGGCAGGCGAAAATGAAGTGTTAATATCGTGAATAACGATATGCTGGAGGGGGCGCCAGCTATCTGCGGTGTTAGGAAATGGATTTGGCGTGAACCAGGATTCGGTCGACAATCTTTCGCGCGTGCGTCTGCTGCAGGACTTGACGAGCGAGGCGATTGAATCGCTAGAGAAACGCAGCCGTTGGCGGCGCTACGCCCGCGACGAACAAATTCTCGACCGCGACAGCGAATCGCGGGATGTCTTTCTTGTCGTCACAGGCAGCGTGGAAGTGATCAATTACTCACTTTCGGGACGTGAGGTCGCATTCGGCCATGTCGTGCAAGGCGGTTATTTCGGCGAGCTGTCGGCGATAGACGGGGGACGGCGTTCGGCCAATATCGTCGCTGTCGAGGATAGCCTCGTCCTGGTGGTGCCGCCCGAGGTCTTTACCGAAATTCTCACCCATAATCCGCCGGCGACGATGCAGGTTCTGCGCCGATTGGCGCATATCATCCGCACCGCCGATGACCGCATCATGGATCTGAGCACGCTCAAGGCCGTTCAAAGAGTTTATGTCGAATTGATCCGCCTCTCGGAAGAGGACGAAAAGACCGGCGAGCGCATCGTGCGCCCCTTGCCCACTCAGCGTGACATCGCGCGCCGCGCCAGCACGTCGCGCGAAACGGTGGCGCGGGTCCTCGGACAATTGGCGCGGGCGGGAATCGTGGAGCGCAAAGGGCGTACACTCCATATCTTCGATATGGCGCGCCTGATGGAAATGACCGACGCGATCGAGGGCGACGAGGAATCGCTGCGATAGAACAGTTCAGGCGGAAATCCCCGCCGCCTCTTCCTGTGATTCCCATCACATGAATTATTGTTGCGATACGGTATGTTGAGCTTGTTACCGATTGGCTTGCCGCAGCCGATCATTGCAGGCGCCAAGCTGAATCAACGAGGATGGCGGTATGAACGGTCTCAAATATTTTTCCACCCAAGAGCCGGGTCACCGCTTGCCTTGGATGGGTTTGAGCGAGCCTCTCGATTTCGATCTCTTTGCTCAGACATGCGCCATCCTCGAAGCCGATGCCGTGGGGCCGCTCGGTGCCTACTTGGCGAATTTATCTGCGCTTCCCGAATCTCTCGTCTCACGCTTTCTTGCCACGCCCGATACCGCCGCGCTCGCGGTGTTGTGCCGTTCGCTGGGCCTGACGAAAAGCGCGTTTGAGGCGTTGACGCTGTGCTGCGCACCCACGTTGGGCAAGGTCTCCCTGGCACCGGCCTCCGCTTTGTTCGACGCGCTATCACGCCCACGGGCGCAACGCATCGTCGCCCATTGGCGCCTTTTTGAGCCGGGTGGCGACGAACCGGCGCGCTTTCCCGTCCTCGGATCCCGCCCGGACGCCTGATCTCACTCCGCTATTGCGGCAGCGCCAGGCGCAACTCGGCGCCGCCAAATCCATGCTGGGAATCGCCGCCACGGATTATTACTTCCGTGATCGCTGGCGGGATCTCGACCCCGGAAAGACTGCGTGTAAACGGCTGCTCGCCGACATGCGGATGCAGGAGAACCCGCTGCGCCAACAGTGTGCCGTCCGGAGCCAGCACTTCCCAGCGATCGGCATAGTGATCCCAGCCGGTGTCGTCATGGCGAAGCGTGACGCTGAAACGAAATGCCCCGTCAGCGCTCCGCTGCGCCTCCGCGTTCAGCACATCCGCTTCGCCGGCCCAGAGAGCGCCGCGCTCATGCCAAGGCACGACAACAAGCCTGTAATCGCAGCGGCACAGTGCTTCTTCATGTTTCTCTTCTCCCGCGCCTCCATCCATGAGCCCCAGGTTCACGTGTATCGCACTTCGAATCTAGGGACTGGTCACGCATCAATCGATCCTCCATGATGTCATCACGACGCCTGTCGCAAAAGCAAGGGCCGAGAAAACGAGATGACGGGCACGACGCCAAAATTCTGCTTAAACTGCGGCGCCGGAATGCCGTCGGGCGCCAAATTCTGACTTGGCTGCGGCACGGTGGCGAGAGCTAAATTTCCGAATCCGTTTACCAGGCGACGCGCAAACTGATCGCAGCGCGTGCGATCGGCGTGGTTTCGGTCAAAGACTTCGACGAACCGATCTCGACCTATCAATTGGACGGCTTGGTCGCGGCCGAGGAAGGCGCAACCTCGCCCGCGTTCGTTGGCCGTCGGTCCGAGCCAAGAAAATTTCGTGGCGCGGTCGAAGATTGTCTGGAAACGGGAAGGGGCGAAATCGTTTACATCCTCGGCGATGTCGGCATTGGGTAAGACGACCCTGTTGAACCAGTTCAGCGGCATTGCCCGCGAACGGGATTATTCGGTTCACGATGTCGCCGTTTTCGATTTCGGCGTCGGCAAGGGACAGGATGCGATCGGTGTTCTAGCTCGACAATTGCTCGGTATCCCGCCGGGCACGGCCAAGGACATACGCCGGCAAACGGCGGAGACCGCCTGTCTCGGCTCGGACTGGAATGAAACCGAAACGGCGGAATTCGATGCAGCGTTGAATGCCCATGACAATGCTCTCGAACTCACCCGTGCCGTCAAAATGAAACGTTTCGAAGCGGTCGGCTTGTTGAATTCGGCGCGCTGCCGGTATTTGCGCGGTGAGCGCGAGTTGGCGGCGGATTTGGCCCGTGAAGCGGTAGATATTTGCCGTGATACCGGCATGGGATTTTGCGGCCCCGGTGTGTTGGGAATGCTAGGCTTGGTGAGCGATGCGGAATAGGAAAGAGACGCTGCCTTGGAAGAGGCCGAGGCGATATTGAGCAAAGGCTGCATTGGGCACAATCACTAATGGCTCCACAGAGACGCCATGGAATGCTATTTGGAACGCCGCGATTGGGCCGGCGTGGAGCGTCATGCATCGGCCTTGGCGGAATTCATGGCCGAGGACCCGGTGCCCTGCGCGAATTTTTATATCGAACGCGCGCGCTATTGCCGCCGTCGAGCAAAACCCCGACGATGAAACCGCACGAGCGGAATTAATACGGGCTCGTGATTATGCGGAAGCGACACATTTACGAGCCGCCCTCGCGGCGATCGACCGTGCCGCAGCTCTGGACCAATAATAACGTTTAGGATGGACAAATGGATCTCGGCATCGAAGGCAAGCAGGCGATCGTCTGCGCATCGAGCAAGGGGCTGGGGCGGGCCTGCGCCATTTCCCTGGCGCGCAACGGCGTTTCGGTGGTGATCAACGGGCGCGAAGAAGACGCACTCGCCGCCACGGCGCGGGATATAGAAAACCTTTCCGATGTTTCGGTCACGCCTGTGCGCGCCGATGTCAGTACGCCGGAGGGGCAGCGCGCGATTCTCGATGCCTGCCCGAATCCGGACATCCTAGTCAATAACAATGGCGGGCCGCCATTCAAGGATTTCCGCGAGCTCGACCGCGAAGCCATGCTCGCGGGCGTCACCATGAACATGATCACGCCGATAGAACTGATCCAGAGCGTCATCGACGGCATGGTCGAACGCGGCTTCGGGCGCATCGTCAATATCACGTCGATCTCGGTGAAGATGCCGATTCCCGGGCTTGACCTGTCGAGCGCGGCGCGCGCCGGGCTGACGTCGTTCCTCGCCGGCGTGGTGCCTAAGGTGGCCGAGCACAATGTGACGATAAACAATATCCTGCCGGGATTTTTCTTGACCGACCGGCATAGCGCTGCGCTAAAGCAGGCAATGGAAGAGCGTGGAATGAGCCGGGAGGAAGCCATCGCCGAACGTGCCGAGATCGTTCCCGCCAAGCGATTTGGCGACCCGGCGGAATTCGGCGAGGCTTGCGCCTTTCTCTGCGCCGCAAGCGCCGGCTATATTACCGGGCAGAATCTGCTAATCGACGGCGGCCGTTTTCCGGGCGCCTTTTAGACCGCTATTCGGCGTCGGCGGCGACCTGCATACGGACGATGACATCTGGATCTTTCACCCGCCCGCTTTGGCCTTTGCCCTTCTTGATTTGATCGACGAAATCCATGCCTTCGATGACCTGGCCCCAAACGCTATACTGCCCGTCGAGCCATTTTGATGGCGCAAAGACAATGAAAAACTGGCTGTCGGCGCTATCGGGCTTTTGCGAGCGCGCCATGGAAACGGTGCCGCGCACATGCGTTTCCGAAGAGAACTCGGCCTTGATGTTCTTGCCCGAGCCGCCGATGCCGAGCCCCTTGGGGTCGCCGGTTTGCGCCATGAAGCCGTCGATGACGCGGTGCCACTTCAAGCCATCGTAAAAGCCTTGCCGCGTCAGTTCCTTGATTCGCGCGACATGGTTCGGCGCCAGGTCCGGGCGCAGCTCTATCACCACGCGGCCGTCCTTCAAATCCAAGTAAATGGTATTTTCAAGATCGCGCGCGCTTGCGTTAGACACCATAATTCCGATTCCCAACCCGGCTATCACCATCCAGCGTACCAAAAACCACATATTATCTCTCCCCGAAGTCGCCCCCTCCGGCAAAGTTGCAGAGGAAGGAAAATGGCGCCGTGTCAGTCCGAACCTGCGCATACACACTCGCCACTTCGGCAAATCCTGCTACCATGGCGCCATGCGTTCGGCTCTTCTCGCCACTACAATTATGGCCTTATTTATCTTCGCGGCAACATTGGCGCGCGCCGATAACGCGAATTTGCTTGGCGAGGCGCGGGCGCTTTTTGCCACGGGCGACTATTTGCCGGCAGCCGCCAAGGCGCGCGCCGTCGGCAATGCCGAAGGCTTGGCGCTGGCGACGCAAATAACCTGCTATTACGGCCGTTATCTGGCGCCCGAGGACGATCGGCTCGCGCTCTTTGAAGGCGCCGTCGAAATGGCGGCGGCAGCGCTGGAGCTCGACCCAAACAACGCCTTCGTGCGGGTGCAAAACGCCCATGCGTTGGGGCGCTATTCCCAGCAGATCGGTGTGGTGGAAGCGATCAGCGAGGGATTGGCAAGCAAGGTGCGCGATCAAATCGACGCCGCGCTGGCGCTCGAGCCCGACAATCCCTCGGCACATATGCTGCTCGCCAATTGGCACGCCGCGATCATCAACAATTCGGGCTTTGTCGGGCGTATGATTTTCGGCGCTGACGAAGACGAAGTCTTCGCCCATTACTCCGAAGCGATACGAGTTTCTCCCGCGGATCCTCAAATTCGCCTGGAGTTCGCGAGAGCCATCCTGGAGCTGGATGAAGAGGAAAACGCCACCCTGGCCCGGGAGCAGCTCGACGCCGCCCTGGCCATGCCCGTCGAGACGGCGTTCGGCGAAGTTCTGCGCGGCGAAGCGACGGCGCTTTTGGACGGTCTCGCCTCGAATTAGACCAGCAACTGCGCCTTATTCGTCTAGCCGTGAGATTCTGCCCTCCCGTTGGGGAGCGACCGGGGAATGCGCGGCGAGATAAGCCACCACGGAATCGGCGAGCACCGGGCCAAAATCATAGGCATCGATCGCGCTGTCGCGCAGTACGTCGTAACCATCGCCGCCACGGCGCAGGAAATTGTTGCTCACCAGGCGGTATATCCGTTCGCTTTCTAGCGGCGCGAATACCCCATCGGCGCCGCGCACCTCGACTTGGCGTACTCGGCTGCCGGCCGGGCGCGACGGGTCCCAGCTGTAGCGCAGGCCCGCAACTTGCGGAAAGGCGCCGCTGCCGGGCCGCGCCACACCGGTCTCCAGCGCCATTACCACATCGTGGCCGCTGAGGCCGAAGGTGGCCAACGTATTGCCGAAGGGCAGGACCTGCAACACATCGCCCCGGGTGACCGGTCCGGCCGGCAGGCCAGCGCGGATGCCGCCGCCGTTCGCAATGGCGATCTCGCTGCCTTTACCGGCGGTACGCCACAACATGACATCGGCGACCAAGTTACCGAGGGCGCATTCGCCGCTGCGGCAGGTATCGTTGCCGAGCGCGCGTTGGGAACTTCCCACCACTTCATTTCTGATTTCGTGCAGCGGCTCGTTCAGTTTGGCTACCAAGGCGGCGACGCCAGCGTCTTCGGCGATCTTGTTGTCCATCAGAATCGGTGCACCCTGCCAGGCGCTGAGCCGGCCGGCGGCGTCGAACGAGACATCGAGCCGGCCGAGATAGCGGCTCCATTGATAGGCCTGGACGATCAACACCGTTTCGCCGCTGGGCGATGTCACCAGA
Source organism: Alphaproteobacteria bacterium MarineAlpha10_Bin2 (assembly GCA_002937555.1). Taxonomy (GTDB): domain Bacteria; phylum Pseudomonadota; class Alphaproteobacteria; order UBA828; family UBA828; genus PTKB01. The sequence goes on from PTKB01000031.1 coordinate 12,412, forward strand.
GTCGGATAGGGGCCCGCCGCGGCGGGGTCGCCGCTCGACAGATAGGTATGGGAATGGCCGCCGACGATGATGTCGACGCCGTCGACGGCGCGCGCCAAATTCATGTCGCGCCAATAGCCGACATGGCCGAGGGCGATGATCTTGTCGATACCCATGCCCTGTAAGGCTGCGACAGCGGCCTTCAGCGCCTGGGCCAGATCGGAAAATCGGATGTCGGGGCCGGGGCTGGAAATACTGGGCGTCTCTTCGGTAATGAGGCCGACCACACCGATACGCTCGCCGCCGAACTCGAGCACCGTCCAGGGGGCGACATGGCCGGCAAGGTGGCGGTCGGTGGAGACATCCATGTTGGCTGCGAGGAGCGGGAAGTCGATGCGCTCGGCGAAGCGGGAGAGGGTTTCGGGGCCGCCGTCGAATTCGTGATTGCCGAGGGCCATGGCGTCGTAGCCGAGTCCGTTCATCACCTGAGCGGCGGCCTGACCGCTATAGTAGGTAAAAAATAGCGAACCCTGGAACTGATCGCCGGCATCGAGCAGCACGGTATGGCCGCCCTCGGCGCGGATCGCATTGATCGCGCCGGCGAGGCGGGCGGCGCCGCCTAAGCATTTGTTTTCGCTGACATGTTCGGCATTACACTTGGCGCCGAAAGGCGGCGTCGCGGCGAGGCGGCTATGCACGTCATTAGTGTGAAGAATGGTAAGATTTAACTCTCCCGCGAGAATAGGCGGACCCGCCGGCAGCAACAACAGCAGCGCAAAAATGAGTCCGATAATTCGACGCATATTTCCGCCATCCCTAATCCAAATAGCGCACGTCGTCCGAGGCGAACAGGGCGCGCCATGAATCGGGCATTTCCAGGCCGTCCTCGACCTTGGCTTCCATTTCCGCCTCGGCGACGCGCACCTGCGCCAGCTTTTCGATGACCATATCGAGCAAGCCCTGCGGCACGATGACCACGCCATCGCTATCGGCGACGACAATGTCTCCCGGATGCACAGTAGCGCCGCCAATATCGACCGCGAGACCGGCGCTGCCCGGCCCGGTGCGCGACGGCGAATCCGGATTAACGGCGGCGCAAAACACCGGCAGTCCGACTTTGAAGATGCCGCCGAGATCGCGCACCGCGCCGTCCGTCACCACGCCGGCGATGCCGCGGTTGCGCGCCATGCCGAGCATCAGATCGCCGACCACGGCGGTGCCGGTATAACCTTCCGTCGCGGCGACGATCACATCGCCCGCCTCGGCATGGGCTAGCGCCGCCATGGCGCCGAGCTGATCCGAGGGCGCGTTTTGGCAGGGAAACGCCGGGCCGACCACGGTGCGCATGCCCTCGGGCGAATCCGCGAGTGGCTTGATGACCGGGTCGAGGGCGCCGCGACCGCCCAGGCAATCGGCGATATTTCCGGTGAGCGCGCCCACCAGCTTGGCGACCTTGGCGGCGTCGGGGCGGTTAAAATTACGCTGGATGGTCAGGATCGGCGGTGTTTCCAGCATCTAAACTATCTCCCAATTATGATTCGGCAGCCAAATCTTCGGCCAGGGTTAAGAGCTCCATGTCGGAGCCACGCCGCCCGACCAGTGAAAGGCCGAGCGGGCAATTGTCTAAACTCGCCAGCGGCAAAGTTATCTGCGGCAATCCGGCCAATCCGGCGGTACATAGCAGAGCCAAAGCGTGGCCCCTGAAATCGTCCAACATCTGCCCCGACGCGCCGCGTTCCGGCGCGATACCGGGCGACGTCGGCAGACACAGCACCGAGCCGTCCGACAGCAGATTATGAACCCGCTCGGAAAACATTTCGCGGAGTTTCTTGGCCGCCACCACATCGGCTTCCGAAACCGTCGCCGACCATTCGAAGCGCTCGCGGATACCGGGGCCGAAGGTGGGCCGGGTGCGTTCGATCCACTCCCGATGGTTGGCCCATATCTCGGCGCCCTGCAGGGTGCGGAAAGTGGCGAAACACGCCTCAAGTCCGTCGCCGGCGATCACCGCCCGTTGCTCGCTGCCGATGAAGGCGCGCACCCTATCCAACGCTGACGCGAGCGCCGACGTCACCTCCGGCCCGCCGGCGGCAAAACCGTCTTCGGCGATGAGCAGCCGTTTCGGCCGCATGGCGCGCGGCGTCTCTTCGAGCAGCGCCTCGCCGACGCGCGCCAGGGTCGCCGCTTCGCGCGCGAACCAACCGAATGTGTCGAAACTGGAGGCGAGCGGCATACAGCCGTCGAGGCCGATGCGGCCATGGCTCGGGCGAAACCCGTAGATGCCGCAAAGCGACGCCGGCAGGCGCACCGAGCCGCCGCAATCCGTGCCGATGGCGAAATCCACCAGCGCGCCGGCCA
>PTKB01000032.1 GCA_002937555.1 Alphaproteobacteria bacterium MarineAlpha10_Bin2
CGTCCAATGGCGGCTATATCGCCGGCCCCTGGTACGACAATATCTTCATTTTCTCGCCGCTGATCGCGCTGGCGCTCGGCATGGGTCTATCGTTCACCGTGCTGAGCGATGCGCAAGTGACGTTCATGGGGCGGGAAAACAATCTCATGGCGTGGTTCGTCGGGCCCTTCATCATGGCCCATCTGGTGGCCGTGGTGTATCGCAGCCACCTGAACGGCGGCGTCTTCCGGCGCTTTCCGCTGCGCTTCACTGTGATTCCGTTGGCGCTTTTTCTCGCCATGGGGTTTTCGACCACGGCGCTTGTCGTCGTTTCGGTCGCGGCGACATTTTGGGATGTCTATCACTCGGGCATGCAGACCTTCGGTCTTGGGCGGATTTACGATGCCCGCGCCGGCAACGACCCGCGCCTCGGCCGCAGGCTCGATGCGACGTTCAACCTGCTGATCTATGCCGGGCCGATCGCCGCCGGCGCCACGCTCATGGATCATGTTGGCGACTTCAAGGAATTCCAAGAAATCGGCGCTGTCTTTTTCACCCGCATTCCGGCGCAGGCGGAGGGCGCTGACCTGGGCGGTGGTCGCCTTTCGGCGTGCCCTTTATCGCGTTTTATCTCTGGTGGTATTGGTGGGCGGCCAGGGCGGGTTGGCAGGTGAGCCGGCAAAAGGTCGCGCTCTATGCTTCGACGGCGTTGTGCTCGATATGGGCTTGGGGGTTCAACCCGTACGGCGAGGCGTTTTTCATCATGAATTTTTTTCACGCGCTGCAGTATTTTGCCATCGTCTGGTGGCGCGAGCAGGGCACAATGAAGCGTGTGTTCCGGCTGCCCGAAGCCAAGCGCGCCGCGAAACCGGCCGCGCTGGCGATCTTTTTGGGCTCGGTGTTCGCATACGGCTTTATCGCCGACTCACTGCCGATCCACGATCAATGGTTCGTTGCCGGCGTGATGTGCGTCGCCATCATGCATTTCTGGTACGATGGCTTCGTCTGGTCGGTGCGCCGTCACGACGTGTGAGACGCGCCGGTTTCCGCCGCTATTCCGTGAGTGTGCACCACACCGGCGTGTGGTCGGACGCTTTCGCCTTGGCGCGAGGTCCGCGGTCGATATCACAGGCCTCCAGGCGGTCGGCGGCTTCCGGCGACAGCAGAAGATGGTCGATGCGCAAGCCCTCGTCGCGATGCCAGCGGCCTTTCTGATAATCCCAAAACGAATAAAGCCCGGTCTCGCCGTGCAGGGTGCGAAAGGCTTCCGTATAGCCTGAATTGAGCATCGTGCGGAAATGGGCGCGTGCCTCGGGCCGGCACAGCGCATCGTCGCGCCAGCCTTCCGGGTCGTAAACGTCGCCGTCGGCCGGCACGACGTTGTAATCGCCGCCCAGCACTACCGCTTCTTCATGCGCTAGCAAGCTCGCGGCATGAGTGACGAGGCGCGCCATCCAGGCCAGCTTGTAGGGAAATTTTTCGCTTTCCACCGGATTGCCGTTGGGCAAGTAAATCGAGGCGACGCGCACACCCGAGATCTCGGCTTCGATATAGCGCGCTTGTTCATCCGTATCGTCTCCCGGCAGCCCGCGCCGGATATCGTCGATCGGCCGCTTGCTGAGGATGGCGACGCCGTTATAGCTTTTTTGGCCGAGAACAGCGCAGTTGTATCCGGCGTCGCCGATTTCGAGCTCGGGAAATTTTTCCTCGACGGTCTTGATTTCCTGCAGCAGCACGACGTCCGGCGCGGCTTCGGCCAGCCATTCCAGCAAATGGGGCAGACGCACCTTGATTGAATTGACGTTCCACGTGGCGATTTTCAGCGCACTGCTCCGATCAAGCCGATATCCCGCCAGAAAGACGGAAAAATCTATCTTATGGGCTGAGTTTATTTAGACCAATGAGAAAGACGTGCCGCAGCCGCACGAGGAAACGGCGTTGGGATTTTTCACCTGGAACGACGCGCCGATGAGATCGTTGACGTAGTCGATTTCCGAGCCCGCCATATAGCCGGCGGAGACGCTGTCGATCAGCACGGTCACGCCGTTTTTTTCGATAACGATATCATCGTCCTGACGCGCCGCGTCGAATGCGAAGCCATACTGAAATCCCGAGCAGCCTCCGCCCGAAACGCTGACGCGCAGCGCCTGATCCTGGTCTTCCTCGCTGCTCAAGAGCCGCGCGACCTGTTGCGCCGCGCTCTCGGAAACGGTAATCGGGCCGCTGGCTTCCACCACCATGCCCTCGATCGGTCGTGCCATATCAATATTCCGTTGTTTAAAGCCGTTCCAGTGTAGCACCGAAATATTATTTAGGCATCCTTCGCTTATATTCAATCGCTTAGACGCCGAATTTCAGCGCCGCCCGCCCGGCCATGTCAGCATCGGCATATTGACGACGATACTCGTCTCCTCAAGCGAGACTTGGCCGTCGGCTGCGGCGCGCGCCACGTCATTCGCCGACGTCAGGATGCGCGGTACCGCCGAATCATGCCAACGCACAAAAACGATTCGTCGCAGCGGGCGGTAACCTGCGTGATCCGGCGGGAAATCGAACACGTCGGGTTGGAATTCCAAAGGCCCCATGGCGCCGTCCGGTTTTACGCCGTTGGCAAATGCGAACACCGTGGCCAACAAATCCGCCGGCGCTCGTGACAGAGACGGCACGAATACGACCGGCGAGCCCATCATATCGGTCAGCAGTTGCGCGATCTTCGGGTCGGAAGCCTCGGTATGCAGAAATAATATCCGCTCGCCCTCGCTGTAACCGGCGACCGGCGGAACGGTCGGCGCGTCGGTCGGCGCCATCATTTTCATCGGCATTTTACTCGGCATTTTCATGCCGTCTTTCTTCTTCGACATATCCATGCCGCTGTCCATGTCCATTTTATCGCTCATATTCTCCATCATGTCCTCAGCCGCGCGCGCGCCATCTGTAGCCGAGGCCGAGAGAGCGATGGCCATCGTCACTGCCGCGATAATTATTCCTCTCAGTGTGAAATTCATGCTGCCATTCTCCTTTCCTCAATCGCCACGGGTCAGTCTAACCCCTGTAGTAGGGTAGAGGGTCAACCCAGAAAACCGGACTAATGCGCGAATTGTGCGAGTTCGCCCGCCGATATACTCTCCGGTGATGCCGAGCGCCCCGCAATTCATCGCGCCCTTTGCCAGCAATCCGGCGGAAAGCCGCGGCAGGCTCCATCCCGAGCCCGAAAGCGCGACGCGCACGGCATTTCAGCGCGACCGCGACCGTATCATACATTGCGCCGCCTTCCGCCGCCTGGAATACAAGACCCAGGTCTTCGTCTACCACGAAGGCGATTATTACCGCACGCGCCTCACCCACAGCCTCGAAACGGCGCAAATCGCGCGCTCGATCTGCCGTGTCTTGGGCCTGAACGAGGACCTGGCCGAGGCCTTGGCACTGGCCCATGACCTAGGCCACACGCCATTCGGCCATGCCGGCGAGGATGCGCTCTCGGAGGCGATGGCCGACTATGGCGGTTTCGATCACAACACCCAGACGCTGCGCATCCTCACCCAACTCGAAGAGCGTTATGCGGTTTTCGACGGCCTAAATCTGACTTGGGAAACCCTCGAAGGCACGGTCAAGCACAACGGCCCGCTGCTGCCCGCCGAAAACGGCTTGCCGCCGGCTATTCAGCGCTATAACGACAGCCACGACCTCGAGCTTGCCACATATCCCGGGCCGGAAGCGCAGGTCGCGGCGATTGCGGACGATATCGCCTACAACAATCACGATGTCGATGACGGCCTGAGAGCCGGCCTCTTCGACCTCGACGAATTGGGCGATGTGGCGCTTGTCGGGCCGATATTCGCCGCCGTGCGCCAGAGCTATCCCAATCTCAACCAGAGCCGCCTCGTGCACGAAGCGGTGCGCCACATGATCGGCGTCATGGTCGATGATATCCTGGCCGAAAGTCGGGGCCGGCTCGCGGCGTCGGGCTGCGCCAGCGCCGCCGAAGTGCGCGCTCTCGGCCGCCCCGTGATCGCGTTTTCCGAAGAAATGGCGGCCAACGACCGCAGTCTCAAGAAATTCCTTTATCGCCGCATGTACCGCCATTACAAGGTCAACCGAATGGCCAGCAAAGCGCGCCGCGTGGTGCAGGAATTATTCTCCTTATTTGTTGCCGAGCCGGAATGTCTGCCCGACGATTGGCGCGCCCGCTGCGATGCCGCGGGCAGCCGTGAGACGGCCCGCGCGGTGGCCGATTACATTGCCGGCATGACCGATCGATTTGCTTTTCTGGAGCACCAACGTTTGTTTGAGATTCCTTCGTAATAATGAATATATTCAGAGAATTATTGGAATTAGTTAATTCCGAAATTGAGCAATTGTCCGAGGCCGGAGACCTGCCCAGCGGGCTCGATGTTACCGGCGTTTTGGTTGAGCCGCCGCGCGATCCCGCGCATGGCGATATGGCGACCAACGCGGCCATGGTTTTGGCCAAGCGCGCCGGCAAACCGCCGCGCGATATCGCCGCTCTGCTGGCCGAAAGAATCGCCGCCCAGGATGGCGTCGCATCGGTCGATGTGGCCGGTCCCGGGTTCATTAACATGCGCCTTGAGGCGGCTTATTGGCACAGTGCCTTGGCGCGTATAACCGCCTCGGGCGCGCGCTACGGTGCCTTCGATATGGGACGCGGCAAGAAGGTCAATGTGGAGTTCGTCTCGGCCAATCCCACCGGCCCGCTTCATATCGGCCATGGGCGCGGCACGGTGTTCGGCGATGTCCTGGCGGCGCTGTTGGAGCGCGCCGGCTATGCCGTGACGCGCGAGTATTACGTCAACGATGCCGGCGCCCAGGTCGACGCCTTGGCGCGCTCGGTCTATCTGCGCTATCTCGAAGCGCTCGGGCGGGAACTCGGTGCTGACGCCTTCGAAGACGGCTATCCGGGAGATTATCTCGTCCCCGTCGGGGTGGCTCTGGCGCAGGAACATGGCGATAAATTCGCCGATGCGCCGGAAAGCGAATGGTTCGAAACCTTCCGCAGCTTTGCCGTCGAGTCGATGCTTTCGCTCATTCGGGACGATCTCGACGCCCTCGGCGTGCGCCACGATCTCTTCAGTTCGGAGAAAAAACTCGTCGATGATGGGCAAGTGCAGGCCACGTTTGCGGATTTAAAGGCGCGCGACCTGATTTACGAAGGCGTGCTCGACGCGCCCAAAGGCAAGCCGCCGCCCGAGGATTGGGAGCCGCGCCCGCAACATCTGTTCCGCGCCACCCAATTTGGCGACGAAGTCGACCGCCCGCTCAAGAAATCGGACGGCAGCTGGACCTATTTCGCCACCGACATCGCCTATCACCGCGACAAGGTCAGGCGCGGCTTCGACGATATGATAGACGTCTGGGGCGCCGATCACGCCGGCTATGTCAAACGCATGAAAGCCGCGGTAAGCGCGGTTTCCGGCGATACCGCCGCGCTCGACGTCAAGCTCTGTCAGATGGTCAAGCTGACCGAAGGCGGCAAGCCGGTGACCATGTCGAAGCGCTCCGGCCAATTTGTCACCTTGCGCGATGTGGTCGATAAGGTCGGCAAGGATGTCGTGCGTTTCATCATGCTTACACGCAAGAACGATGCACCGCTCGAATTCGACATGGCGCGCGCCTTGGAACAGTCGAAAGACAATCCGGTGTTCTATGTGCAATACGCCCATGCCCGCATCCGCTCGGTCTTAAGGCGCGCCGAGGCGGAAATGCCGGAGGTGTTGGGCAGCGATTTGGCTGGCAACGCGGATTTGAGCGTGTTGACCGATGCGGCGGAGATTGATTTGATCAAATGCCTTTGCGGCTGGCCGCGCGCCGTCGATTCCGCCGTCCTGTCGCATGAGCCGCACCGCCTCGCTTTTTACTTGCAGGAATTGGCGGCGGCGTTTCACCTGCTCTGGAACAAGGGCAATGAGGATCACGGTTTGCGCTTTATCATTCCCGAAGATAGCCGGGTGACCGCGGCGCGCCTGATCTTGATCGGCGCGGTGACCCAGGTGATCGCGCTCGGGCTTGGGATCTTCGCCGTGCAGCCGGTCGAGGAGATGCGCTGAATGTCGGATACGCGAGGGCCCGATTTCGAGGCGGTGGAGGATCAAATCCTTCCCGAGACGCCCGATCCCAGCGCGCAGGAAGTTCCGGCCGAGGCTACCCGCCCGCGCGCCCGTCTGCTGCCGATGTGGATCCTGATCGCGGCGGTGGTGATCGTCGGCGTCGCCTGGGCCATGAGCGAGCGCTATTTCAGCGAAGCCGAAGTCGCCGCGAGCGTGCCCCTCGTGACCGCCGAGGAAACACCGGTCAAGGTCCGCCCTGAGGAGTCGGGCGGCGTCGACGTGCCGGACCGCGACAAATATGTCTATAAAAGCCTGACCGACGAAGAACCGGAGGCGGAACAATTGCTGCCGCCGCCGGAAGAGCCGATGGAGCGCCCGCCCATTGAAGTCGTTGAGGTCGCGGCGTCGGAGCCGGCCCCGGAAGTGATGGCAGAGGTCGAGGATGCGGCAATGGAAACGGCCACTGGTCAGGCGCCCTCGCCGCCGCCGCTCGACGAGCTCGTGGTCGCCGAAGTGGATACGCCGATGGCGGAGGCCGAATTCATGAAGGAAGAGGCGGCGGTCGACGAACCATCCGTCGAACCATCCGTCGAAATGGTCGCTGCGATCGAAGAAGCGCCGAAAGCAACTGAACCTGAAGCAGCGCCGGCGCCAGCCCCCGAACCGGAAATAAGCTCCGCCGCGCCCGAGCAGAGCGCCTCACTGCGCGCCGACAGTGGGCGGTTTCTGGTGCAAATCGGCGCCGCCCAGAACGAAGCTGCGGCGAACGGCGAAATCGCCCGTCTGGCCAAGAAGCACCCGAATATTCTGTCCGAGCTGAGCGGCATTGTGATCCGCGCCGATCTCGGCGACAAAGGCGTTTGGTACCGCATGCGTGTCGGGCCGTTCGCAACCCGCGGTGACGCCAATGGCGTTTGCGGGCAATTGAAGGCCGTGAACGTCGGCTGCTTCGTTGTCGCCAACTGAGTCCCATTCCTCCACCCCAATCCAGATTCCGCGCGCCGTTATTTTCGGCTGTGCGGGGTCACGGCTTGAGGCGGCGGAGCACGACTTCTTCCGCGCCAGCAATCCGCTGGGATTTATCGTCTTCGCGCGAAACTGCGCCGCGCCTGAGCAGTTATCGCAGTTGGTCACTGATTTACGCGCCGCCGTCGGACGCGCGGACGCACCGGTTCTCATTGATCAAGAAGGTGGCCGCGTCATCCGCATGGGCGCGCCGCATTGGCGTGAGCCGCCGGCCGCCGCGAACATCGGCGCCTTGGCCGAGCGCGACCGGGCGGCCGGATGTCGCGCTGCCTGGCTCAATGCCCGCTTGATTGCAGCTGACCTACGTCATGTCGGCATCGATGTCTGCTGCTTGCCAGTGCTCGACTTGCAGTTCGCCGGCGCAAGTTCCGTGGTCGGCGACCGTGCGTTTTCCGCCGATGCCGACATAGTCTCCGAGCTCGGCCGCGCCGCTGCGGAAGGCTTGTTGGCCGGCGGTGTGCTTCCGGTGATCAAGCACATGCCCGGCCATGGCCGCGCCACCGCCGACAGCCATCACGCCATGCCGCGGGTCGAAGCAAGTCTGGAAGCGCTAATGGAGAGCGATTTCCGCCCCTTCCGCGCCCTTCGCGACATGCCCATCGGCCTCAGCGCCCATGTGTGCTATGAGGCGTTCGACGCGGATCTGCCGGGAACACTTTCGCCCACCGTTATTGCCGAGGCTGTACGCGGCGCCATCGGATTCGACGGTTTGCTGCTAAGCGACGACCTCTCCATGGAGGCACTTTCTGGCAGTTTGGGAGAACGCGCCCGGGCGGCGCTGGCGGCAGGTTGCGACCTCGCGCTTCATTGCAATGGCGAGCCTGGAGAAATGGCCGATGTGGCCGAAAATGTAACCCAGCTGAGCCCGGAAGGATTGCGCCGTTGGGCCATTGAAAAAGAAAATTTAAATGAAGATAACGTACTTAATTATAATGAATTACACGATGAATTTAATAATTTAATGGAAGTTACGGCGAAGCCATGAACCCGGAATCCAGCATTGTATTTCAAGCTTCGATCTGGGTGATCCCAGTGCTGCTGGCGATCACCCTGCACGAAGCCGCGCACGGATTTGTGGCGCGTCTGCTGGGCGACGATACGGCCTACCGCATGGGCCGTGTCACGCTCAATCCGATCAAGCATATCGATCCCTTCGGCACCATCATACTGCCGGGGTTGCTGATCTTCATGGGGGCGTCGTTCATCTTCGGTTACGCCAAGCCGGTACCGGTCAATTTCGCCAATCTGCGCAAGCCCAAGCGCGATATGTTTTGGGTCGCGCTCGCCGGCCCGGCGGCAAACATCGGGATGGCGGTGATCGCGACGCTCTTGCTCTACGCGACGCCGATCATGCCCGAAGGCTTCGCCACCTGGTGGATCGAGATGCTGAGCGTCGCCATTCATCTCAACATCATCCTTGCGGTGTTCAATATGCTGCCGATCCTGCCGCTCGACGGCGGGCGCATGCTCGTCGGCATGCTGCCGCGCGACTATGCATTGCTGTTCGCGAAAACCGAGCGCTACGGGTTCCTGGTGCTGATCGGGATTATTTTCGTTTTACCGTTAATTGCCGATGCATTTGGTGTATTATTTCACCCGCTGGCATGGATTCTCTTGCCGGTCGTCAGTTGGTTGAGCGAGGTGCTTTTGATCGCCTTGGGATTTGGCTAAACACGAGATGAACGAACAACCGGAACGGAGCGGCGATATTGCGCCGGCGGCCCCCTCGCCCGAGGCGGCGGAAGCGGTTTTCGAGAGCGGTCAACGCGAATACGCCCTCATTCTCGATCTCGACGGATTCGAGGGCCCGCTCGATATACTGCTTGCCCTTGCGCGCAACCAGAAAGTCGATCTCGCCAAAATTTCGATCCTGCAGTTGGCCGAACAATATCTCGCCTTTATCACCCGGGCGCGGGAAATAAAGATCGAGATCGCCGCCGATTATCTCGTCATGGCGGCTTGGCTTGCCTATATGAAATCGCGCCTGCTGCTACCCGGGCCCGAGGCGGACGAAGAGCCGAGCGGGCAGGAAATGGCGGACGCCCTGGCGTTCCGTCTGCGCCGCCTCGATGCCATGCGGGATGCGGCAACCAAGTTGATGCGACGTCCGCGCCTCGGCATCGACGTCTTTGCCTGTGGTGCGCCCGAAGGCATCGAAGTCATTCGCACCTCGCAATATGAAGCCACGCTCTACGAACTCTTGAAATCCTATGGCGAACATAAATTGGCCATGCAACGCGGCGAAACACTACAGATCCTGGCCAGCGAAACCTATTCCATGGATCAGGCATATCGCCGCCTGGCGGGCATGTTGACGGTCATGCCGGAGTGGGAATCCATGGCGCGGTTCCTGCCGCCGGAAGCGAGCGGCGGGCTCACCTTGCGCTCCGCCGTGGCGACGACATTCGCGGCCAGCCTGGAACTCGCCCGCGAGGGAAAAATGCAATTGCGCCAGTTCGAGCCGTTCGGACAAATCTATGTGCGCCGCGCGCCGGAGGAAACATGAACAGCGAGATCGGCGAAGAAATCACGGTTCCGTCAGGCGACGGCTTCGCCGATGAATCAGGGCAGCATCTCAGAATTCTCGAAGCGCTGCTGTTTGCCGCCGACGAACCGGTGGACCGCGAAACCCTGTTGGACAAACTGCCCGAGGGCGCCGATGTAGACGCCCTGATCGCCCGCCTCGCCGAGCGTTACGCCAGCCGCGGCGTGAATCTTGTCGCAGTCGGACAGGGCTGGGCGTTTCGCACCGCCCCCGATCTCGCGCCCCATTTGACCGTCTACCGCACCGTCAAGCGGCGCCTATCCCGCGCCGCCCTGGAAACCCTCGCGATCATTTCCTACCACCAACCTGTGACGCGTGCCGAAGTCGAGGAAATCAGAGGCGTCGGCCTCAGCCGCGGGACACTCGACCAACTGCTCGAAGCGGGCTGGGTCAAGCCGAAGGGACGCCGGCGCGCGCCTGGCCGGCCGCTCACATGGGTCACGACGGATGAATTCTTGAGCCATTTCGGCCTCGACGACCTTGCCGACCTGCCCGGCGTCGATGAGTTGAAGGCGGCGGGTATGCTGCAAGCCTATCCCGTCGCCATGGGTGGCACAGGCGACCTGCCTTTCGCTGTCGAGCAGGATGACGGCGAAGCCGAAAGCGGTTCAACCGGCGAAGACGAAGCACCGTCAGAGACGGATTACGCACCCAGCAGTTTTCTCGGTGTCGTCGAAGATGCGTCTCCACCCGCTGAAGACAGCGCCGACGAAAATTGCGAACGCGACGATCCCTTCGCCGACTAATCAAGAGCGGCAAAATTCCGTGTCTCCGATGCCGTCCAGGGGAGGATCGGTTCAACATGGTGCTTCAGCTCTATCTTATTGAAGTGAAGGCGAATTCACCAAATTTACCGGATCGCCAACGGAGCATTTGCGGCGCTTTCATATGTTGCCCGATGTTCCTGCAATTCAGCTGAGGGCAGATCCATATTCAGCGCGGCCTTCGACAATATATGACCATAATATCTTTGGGCCGATAGAGTGGACAGGGCGCTGAGCTAAGGATATGCTCTGCCAAATGATAATGATTTGCATTTGCAACTGACTTAACCAACTCCATCCACGGCAACGATGAAACAAAATTTAGGGCGTCATATGTCCGCCTATGATGCGGCGCGCCTTCGGGCGTGGAGCGTGGTGAGACAGTCTTGATCGACCTGAACCACGGTTCCGGCGCCGCGCTGTTACGCGCAATGCCATGGCTCACCCGTCCGCGCCGCCAGGCGATGGGCGGGTGGAGCGCTCTCGCGATATTCGTGGCGCTCGTGGTTTCGGTGCCGATATTCGTCGTTTTCGGCTTTGTATTCGTGCCGGCCGGCGAGGTTTGGCGCCATTTGGCGGACACCGTGCTCGTCGCCTATGTGGTCAATACCCTGTGGCTGGTGTTCGGCGTCGGCATCGGCGTGTTCGTGATCGGCGTCGGCACGGCCTGGCTGGTCACCATGTGCCGTTTCCCGGGCCGCGCGCTCTTGGAATGGGGCCTCTTACTGCCGCTCGCCGTGCCGGCCTATGCGATTGCCTACAGCTACGCCGGCCTATTCGATTATGCCGGCCCGGTTCAGTCGGGTTTGCGCGGCTGGTTCGGCTGGTCGCGCGGCGATTATTGGTTTCCCGAAATCCGCTCCGTCGGGGGCGCCGCGGTCGTGCTCGCTTTCGTGCTTTATCCCTATGTCTATATGTTGGCGCGCGCGGCGTTTCTCGAGCAGTCGGTCTGCGTGATCGAAATCGGCCGCACCTTGGGACGCAGCCCATGGCGCAGTTTCACGTCTATCGCGCTTCCTCTGGCGCGGCCCGCCATCGCCACCGGAATAGCTCTCGCCTTGATGGAGACCTTGAGCGATTTCGGTGCGGTCCAGCATTTTGGCGTGGCGACCTTCACCACCGGTATCTTCCGCACCTGGTTCGGCCTGGGCGATCCGGCGGCGGCGGCGCAATTGGCGGCTTTACTGTTGGCATTCGTGTTCCTGCTTCTCGTCGGCGAGCGCTTGTCCCGAGGCCGGGCGCAGTTCCACCACACCTCCCGGCGCTACCGCGAGCTGCCGCGCTATACGCTCAGTGGCAGCCGGGCCGCGCTGGCCTTTCTCGCCTGCGCCTTGCCGATCTGTCTCGGCTTTCTGCTCCCCGGCGGCCAATTGCTGGCCTGGCTGGCGGAGACCGGGGGCGATGGTTCGGGCGGCCGGCTGTGGGGGCATGCCGCCAACAGCCTGATGCTTGCCGCCGGCGCTTCCGCAATTGCAGTAATGGTGGCGCTGTTGTTGGCCTATGGCGTGCGCCTCAACCCCAACCCGGTGGCCAAAGGCGCGGCGCGGGTCGCGGGCATGGGCTATGCCGTGCCCGGATCGGTGATCGCCGTCGGCGTTCTGATCCCGCTGGCGTGGTTCGACAATGTGCTGGATGGATGGCTGCGCGCCTCCTTCGGCGTTTCCAGCGGCCTTCTTCTGAGCGGCACCATCTTTGCCCTGATGTTTGCCTATGTGGTGCGCTTTCTCGCCGTTTCTCTCAACACCGTCGACGCCAGCCTGGCCAAAGTGACGCCGGCCATGGACGGCGTCGCGCGCACGCTGGGTATGGGTCCGGCGGCGACGGTGGCGCGCGTCCATGCGCCGATCATCGCGCCCAGCCTGATGACTGCGGGTTTGCTGGTGTTCGTCGACGTCATGAAGGAATTGCCGGCGACGCTGATCCTGCGGCCGTTCGATTTCAACACCCTCGCGGTGCACGCGTTCGAACTGGCCTCCGACGAGCAACTGCGTGCTGCGGCGGCGCCGGCACTGGCCATCGTCGCGGCCGGCTTGATACCCGTGGCGCTTCTCAGCCTCGCGATTTCGCGCGCCCGGCCAGGCCGCGCGCAAGCAGAAGTGCGGCCATGACCGCCGAGACAACCGCCCCCGGCCTGTTGCTGGCGGGCGTCAGCCACCGTTACGAGCGCGAACCGGTGCTGTGTGGCCTCGATCTCGAGATCGCCCGCGGCGAGATTACCTGCCTGCTCGGCCCCTCGGGTTGCGGCAAGACCACCTGCCTGCGCGTCGCCGCAGGCTTGGAGCCAATTCAAGAGGGGCGTGTCGATATTGCCGGTGCGGAAGTCGCCCGGCCCGGGTTCTCGGTACCGCCGGAGCGCCGGCGCGTCGGTCTAATGTTTCAGGATTACGCCCTCTTTCCCCATCTCCGGGTGATCGACAATGTCGCTTTCGGCGTGCGCGACGGCGATAAAGCCGCCAAGCGCCGCACCGCGA
Organism: Alphaproteobacteria bacterium MarineAlpha10_Bin2; assembly: GCA_002937555.1. GTDB lineage: Bacteria > Pseudomonadota > Alphaproteobacteria > UBA828 > UBA828 > PTKB01. The sequence continues at coordinate 12,848 of PTKB01000032.1, forward strand.
TGGAACTGTTGACGCGCCTCGGCGTCGACGGCTATGCCAAGGATTTTCCGCATGTTCTCTCAGGCGGCGAGCAGCAGCGCGTCGCCCTCGCCCGTGCGCTGGCGCCGCATCCCGTGGTGATGCTGCTGGATGAGCCGTTCTCCGGCCTCGACCGGCGTCTCCGCGATCGCGTCCGCAACGACACATTGGATGTCTTACGCGAATTATCCGTGGCGACTTTGCTGGTGACCCATGATTCCGAAGAGGCCATGCTGATGTCGGACCGCATTGCCCTGATGCGCGACGGCGCCATCGTCCAATCGGGAACCGCGTCGGAACTCTATTCGCGGCCGGAAAGCGCGTTTGCGGCCTCGTTTTTCGGCGAGGTCAATGTCATCGAGGGAACCGCGCAAGGCGGCGCCGTCGCGACACCGATGGGAACATTGGCAGCCCCCTACAAAGATGGCTGCCAAGTGAGTGTATTCATCCGTCCCGAGGGCCTCAGTCTCGAAGAAAAGACCGAATATGAGGCCGCCGGGGCTGAGGCGGAAATTGTCGAGAGCCACATGCTTGGCCCGACCTGCCTCGTTCGGCTGAAACCGAGCGCCGAAATTGGATCTTTGACGGCGCGGGTTAACTATACCGGTCTGTGGAAAGTCGGGAAAAGGGTGCGCATTCGGCTTGACCCGGAGCGTAGTTTTGTGTTCCCTGCAAGTCAGGAAATGTAGCCAATGGCCGTACTTAGCCGCTGCCCTTGCGGCGCAACGCGAATATTGCGGCAATTGGCGGCCCTCGGTAAATTGTAATCAAGGATTGGGAGTGTACCTGAATGTCGTTTGGAATCTGGCAAATCGTGCTGATTGTTCTCGTTGTCGTGCTGGTATTCGGGGCCAACAAGATTCCCCGGGTCATGGGCGATTTCGCTAAGGGAATCAAAAGCTTCAAGGCAGGTCTGAAAGAAGGGGAAACTGGCGATACGGCGCAGGCCAGCCCCGCCAATCAGCCGGCCGAGAATGCTCAAGAAGATTCCAAGGCAATCAACGCCGAAACCACCGCAGCGGACGCTGGCAGCGTAAAAAAAGACGAAGCCGCAAAAGGTTAACAAGAACAGCTTCGCGTCTTAGGGAGATTCAAGGCCGCACGTCGCGCGGCGAGCGTCATGTTTGATATCGGCTGGACAGAGATCCTAATCGTCATGGGAATTGCCTTGGTGGTCGTTGGCCCCAGGGAATTGCCCAAGATTGTGCGCACCATTGGCAAATGGCGCGGCAAGGCGAGCGCCTATGCGCGCGATTTCCAAAGGTCTATCGAAGAGGCCGCCGATGTGAACGAATTGGATGCGATTAAAAAAGAAATCGCCGAGGCGAACCGCGAATTGAACGAAGCCAAACGCGATCTCGGCGATCAGGCGGCGTCAGTCAAAGAAGACATGGACCAGGCAGCGAAGGATTCGACCTTCGTGAAACTCAATTCGGATGGCAGCGTCAGCGAGCCTGGCGCCCAGGCGGCGCAAAAGGGCAACGGCGACGCGCGGCCCGAGGGCGCCGCGGGCGATCAATCCGGCGAGGGTTCATCCGAAACCGCCGTGCAAAAACCGGGCGATAGCCAAGAGAACAGCGCGAACGCA
>PTKB01000033.1 GCA_002937555.1 Alphaproteobacteria bacterium MarineAlpha10_Bin2
AGCCGCGACGGCGCCTTCAAGAGGCCGGCGAGCAGCGCCGCCTCGGTGAGACCGACATCCCGCGCGGATTTGCCGAAATAGCGTTTCGCCGCCGCGTCGACGCCGTAGCTGCCGGCGCCGAGATAAACCCGGTTGAGATAAAGCGTCAGGATTTCGTCCTTGCTGAATTCGCGCTCCAGGCGAAAGGCGAGGAACAGCTCCTGAACTTTACGCTCAAGGGATTTTGCCGGCGTCAGAAAGGCAATCTTGGCCAATTGCTGGGTGATGGTGCTGCCGCCTTCGCGCAACCGCCCGGCGGTGATATTGCGCCATATCGCGCGCAGCACGCCGATCACGTCCATGCCGCCATGTTCATAGAAGCGCCGGTCTTCGATGGCGACGACCGCTTGCGGCAGCAACGGCGACATCTCGCGCACGGTTACGAATTCGCCCCAATGCGCGCCAAAACTCGCCAGTTTCGAACCGTCCGCGGCCAACAAGGTCACGGCCGGCGCACTCTTGGGCCCGGTCAGGCTGTCGCTGTCGGGCAGGTCATGAGCGACATAGGCGATGAATCCGACGGCGACGATGGTCAGCCAGATCAGCGCAATCAGCGCCAGGCGAATTTCCCGCCATGGGGAATTGCGCCGCTGCTTGGCGGGTTTCTTCTTCGGGCCGGCGTCTTTGGGCGCCGGTTTTTCCCCCGAGGACGCGGCTTTGGATTTAGCCATGGCCCGCACCCGAAGTCTCAGACGTCCAGATTGACGACCTTGAGCGCGTTGTTCTGGATGAATTCGCGGCGCGGCTCCACCACCTCGCCCATCAGGGTCGAGAAAATCTCGTCAGCCTCAAGCGCATCCTTGATTTCCACCCGGCGCAGCGTGCGGGCATCGGGATCGAGCGTGGTTTTCCACAACTGATCCGGATTCATCTCGCCGAGGCCTTTATAACGCTGAATGGAAAGACCCTTGCGCCCGGCCTGGTAGACCGCTTCCAGGAGCTTGGTCGGCGAGGTGATCTCACGTTCCGAATCCTTACGCCGCAGGATCGCCGGGTGGCTGTAGATTTCCTGTAGGCTGGCGGCGAAACTGTCGAGTTTGCGCGCCTCTGGGGTGGTGATCAGCACCGAATCGATAATATGGGTTTCGGTGACGCTCCTGAGTGTGCGGCTGAATTTGAAGGCCCGGCCCTCCGGCAGGGTCACCGCCTCGCCCTGCCAGCCGCGCTCGATTTCGGACGAGAGTTTGTCGAGACGTCGGGCGATATAAACGGCCGCCGCCGCCGACTGTTCCGGATTGTTGAGAATGTCGGTGTTGAGCGCGCCGGCGATCGCCGCCTGTTCGACGATGCGCTGATCGATGCGCCGGGTCAGCGCCTTGACGAGGACATCGATTTCGCGCGCGGCATCGAGAATTTCGGCGAGGTCAGCGCCGGCGCGGTTCTCGCCGCCCTGGACCTCCAGTACGGTCTCCTCGAGGCCGGTCTCGATCAGATAGTTCTCGAGCTCGCGGTCGTCTTTCAGATAGCGCTCGCTGGCGCCGCGTTTCACCCGATAGAGCGGCGGCTGGGCGATGAACAAATGACCGTAATTGCCCGCGTGAGTAGGATCCTGAATGAGCTCGGGCATGTTGCGGAAGAAGAAGGTGAGCAACAGGGTGCGGATATGCGAGCCGTCGACGTCGGCATCGGTCATGATGATGATTTTGTCGTAGCGCAGCTTGGTGATATCGAATTCATCGACGCCGATGCCGGTGCCGAGCGCCGTGATGATGGTGCCGATTTCGGCCGAGTTCAGCATCTTCGCCAGGCGCGCCCGCTCGACATTGAGAATCTTGCCGCGCAACGGGAGGACCGCCTGGTTGCGCCGGTCGCGACCCTGCTTGGCGGAGCCGCCCGCCGAATCGCCCTCGACCAGGAAGAGCTCGCATTTCTTCGGGTCGCGTTCCTGGCAGTCGGCAAGCTTGCCGGGCAGGCTGGAGACGCTGAGCACGCCCTTGCGGCGCGTCAATTCGCGCGCCTTGCGCGCCGCCTCGCGCGCCGCCGCCGCCTCGACCACTTTGGCGATGATGGTCTTGGCTTCGTTCGGATGCTCCTCGAACCATTGGCCGAGACGGTCGCCGACGACGCTTTCCACCACCGGCCGCACTTCGGAGCTCACCAGCTTCTCTTTGGTTTGCGAGGAGAATTTCGGGTCCGGCACTTTGACCGAAAGGATACAAGTGAGCCCTTCGCGCGCGTCGTCGCCGGATATCGAGACCTTCTCCTTCTTGGCCAATCCGCTTTGCGCCGCATAGGCATTGACGCAGCGCGTCAGCGCGCTGCGAAAGCCGGCCAGATGGGTGCCGCCGTCCGCTTGGCGGATGTTGTTGGTGAAGCACAGCACCGTCTCGTGATAGCTGTCGTTCCACTGCATCGCCACCTGAACGACCATATTGTCCTTGTCGTCGATGAAGGTAATGGCGTCGCCGATCAGCGATTGCTTGGCCCGGTCGAGATATTCTACATAGGCGAGGATGCCGCCTTCGTAGCGCAGTTCCGAGACTTTGGGTTCGGCGGCGCGTTCGTCCGTGAGCGTGATCTTGACGTTGGCGTTGAGAAAGGCGAGCTCGCGCAGGCGATGCTCGAGCGTTTCGAAATCGAAATCGATCAGCGTGAACACGTTGTTGGACGGCAGGAATTTAACTTCGGTGCCGGTGCGATCCGATTCGCCGACCACCGCGAGCGGCTCTTCCGGCGCGCCATCGGCAAAGCGCATGAAATGCTCGCGGCCGTCGCGCCAAATGCGAAGCTCCAGCCATTCCGAGAGCGCGTTGACCACGGAGACGCCGACGCCGTGCAGGCCGCCCGATACCTTGTAGGTGTTTTGATCGAACTTCCCGCCGGCATGCAATTTGGTCATGATGACTTCGGCTGCCGAGACACCCTCTTCTTCATGGATGCCGGTCGGCACGCCGCGGCCATTGTCGCGCACCGTCGCCGAGCCGTCGGCGTTCAGCGTGACATCGACCTCGTCGCAATACCCCGCCAGCGCCTCGTCTACCGCATTGTCGACCGCTTCGTAGATCATGCGATGCAGGCCCGAGCCGTCGTCGGTATCGCCGATATACATGCCCGGACGCTTGCGCACCGCATCGAGGCCGCGCAGCACTTTGATGGAATCGGCGCCGTAGCGGTCCTCTGCGCCGCCGTTGGCCAGCGGCGCGCCGCTTTCGGCCATGGGATCGGTTGCCGGATCAGTCATAGCTGGCCTGTTGTTGGATTTGGCCGTTCACCACGGCATGGAACTGTGCGCTCCCTTCGAGGGGTGCGAACAGAGACGCATCCGTGCCGGTCAACCAGGTCTGGGCGCCGAGATCGTGGATCGCCTCGAACAAGGCGGCGCGCCGCGATTGATCGAGATGGGCAGCGATCTCATCGAGCAACAACACCGGCACCCGGCCCTTGAGGCGGGCAAGGAGGCGGCCATGAGCGAGAATGAGAGAAATCAAAATGGCTTTCTGTTCGCCCGTCGACGCCTGCTCGGCAGGCGGGCCGTCGGCGCTCAGGCGGGCGAAAAGATCGCTCCGATGCACGCCTTCCGAGGTGCCGCTGTCGCGGTCCTCGGCGCGCGCTTTGCCGAGCGCATCGCGGTAACTTTCTTCGACGTCGATCGCCGGGCGCGCATCGAGCGAATCCTCGATGACGCCATGCACGGCGATTTCCGGATGCGGGAAGGACCCGGTTTCCTCGTCGAGGGCGCGTTTCAGCCGCGCCACCAAGTCGAGGCGCGCCGCCGCAATGGCCACGGCGCGCTCCGCCATATTCCGCTCCAGCGCGCCGAGCCAGGTATCGTCGCCGCGCGTCTCGCGCAACAGCCGGGTACGCTCGCGCCGCGCCTTGTCATAGGCCTGTATGCGCCCGGCATGGGCGGGATCGAAGGCGTATACCAGGCGGTCCAAAAAGCGCCGCCGGCCGGACGATGCTTCGAGAAAGAGACGGTCCATTGCCGGCGTCAGCCAGACCATCGAGACATGTTCCGAGAGCGCCGTTTGGCTGCGCGCCGTTTGGCCGTCGATACGCACAGTGCGGCGCTCGCCATCGGCTGCGGCCCATCCGACGCCGACCGAAAGCGGGCCATGCGGCGTCGCGAACTCGGCCGCGACCGCCCATTCACGCGCCGCGCCGTCGTGCCCTCCGGCGGCGCTTTCGCGGCGGCGCGAGATATCCGCCAACCGAGCGCCGCGCAATCCGCGCCCCGGGCTCAGCAGCGAAAGTGCTTCCAGGAGGTTCGTCTTGCCGGCGCCGTTCGCGCCGGTCAGAACCACAAGCCCCGGCTCGGGCTCGAGACGCAGCGCGCCATAGCACCGGAAATCGCTCAACGTCACACGGCTGATGGCGAGACGCGGCGCGCCTGGCGAACCGTTCGGAGATTGCATTGCGTAAGACAGTGCGGCGCTCACTTAAACCCGCATGGGCATGATGACATAAACGGCGTTTTCATCTTCCGAATCGCACACCAAGGTGGGCGACGCCGAATCGGCCAGGCGGAATTCGATGGTCTCGCCGGCAATTTGCTTGGCCATATCGAGGACATAGCGCGAGTTGAAGCCGATTTCGATTTTTTCCAGATTGTACTGGGCGTCGAGTTCTTCTGAGGCCGCACCGGCATCCGGGTTGGTTGCCGACAGCGTCATTTGCGAATCGTCGAGCGTAATTTTGATGGCGCGCGATTTCTCGGTCGAAATCGTCGACACCCGGTCGACCGCCTGGGTAAAGGCATTGTTGTCGACGGTCATGATCTTGTCGTTGGCCGACGGAATGACGCGCTCATAATCGGGAAAAGAGCCGTCGATCAATTTGGACGTCAGAATCGCGCCGTCGAGGGCAAAGCGGATCTTGCTGTCGGACAGCGCGATCATCACCTCGCCATCGCTTTCGTCGATCAGCTTCCTCACTTCGGCCACGGTCTTGCGCGGAACGATGACGCCGGGAATATTTTCCGCGCCCGCCGGCAAGGCGGTATCGACCCGCGCAAGTCGGTGGCCGTCGGTCGCCACGGCGCGCAAACATGGGGTGCCCGCATTGTCCGCCGCATGCAAATAGATGCCGTTCAAATAATAACGCGTCTCCTCGGTCGAGATGGCGAAGCCGGTCTTGTCTATGAGGCGCCTCAGATCGGCGGCGGATACCGGAAAGCGATGCGGCAATTCACCCTCGGCCATGACCGGGAAGTCTTCGACCGGCAGGCACGCCAAGGTAAATCGCGACCGCCCGGAGCGGATTTCCAGCTTGCCGCCATCCTCAATCAGCGAAATCTCGATTTCCGAGCCTTCGGCCAATTTACGCACGATATCGTAAATCATATGAGCCGATGTCGTGGTCGCGCCGGCCTGCGCCACATTGGCCGGCGCCGCCTCGATGACGGCGAGATCCATGTCGGTCGCCGTCAGGTGCAATTTCTCATCGTCACCGGCGTCGAGCCGGACATTGGAGAGAATGGGGATGGTGTTACGTCTTTCGACCACGCTCTGAACATGCCCGAGGGACTTCAGCAGCGCACTCCGTTCGATCGTCAATTTCATGGCAATACAATGCGTGTTAGCGATTTCAAATCAGCACGGTTTGGGCTTCAACAGGCGCCTCTCCGGCAGCGTTCGAGACGCTCCGAATCGGAACCCTCAAACCATACTCAAATATACCAGATAAGGGCCCAATTCGGCACTAAAAACGCGCGTGAAATAGGCGTCAAATCGGCCTCGGAATTAGCGCTTCTGCGGCGCGATCGGCTAGCTTTCCAAGGTGCGCTTGAGAAGTTCGACGTCTTCCGCGATTGCGGCGTCGCTTTGGCGCAATTCCTCGATCTTGCGCACCGCGTGCATGACGGTGGTGTGATCGCGTCCGCCGAACTTGCGGCCGATTTCGGGCAGCGAGCGCGAAGTCAACTGCTTGCTCAGGAACATCGCCACTTGGCGCGGCCGGGCGACTGCCCGGGCGCGGCGCTCGGACGACATTTCCGATAGTTTGATGTTGTAATGTTCCGCCACCCGGCGCTGGATCTCCTCGATGGTGATGCGTCGCTCGCTTGCCCGCAACACGTCGCGCAGCACCTCCTTGGCCATTTCCAGGTCGATCTCGCGCCCCACCAGGGTGGCGTGGGCGGTCACCCGGTTGAGGGCCATTTCCAGTTCGCGGATATTGCTGGTGATGCGGCGCGCCAAAAACTCCAACACGTCGCGCGGTACGTCGATCGCGCCGATGGTCTCGATTTTCGCCAGCAGGATGCCGAGGCGGAGCTCGTAGGAGGTGGCGTGGATATCCGCCACCAGCCCCCAGCCGAGGCGCGAGCGCAAGCGCTCCTCCATGGCGTCGAGGTCGGACGGCGAGCGGTCGCCGGAAATAACGACCTGCCGGTTATGGTCGATCAACACGTTGAAAGTATGGAAGAATTCTTCCTGGGTGCTGTCCTTGCCGCAGATGAATTGAACATCGTCGATCATCAGCACGTCGGCGGAGCGGAACTGCTCCTTGAACGCCATGGTGTCTTTGTAGCGAACCGCGCGGACGAAGTGATACATGAATTTCTCGGCGGACAGATAAAGCACGCGGCGGCTCGGGTCGCGCTCACGAATATGACGCGCCATCGCATGCATGAGATGGGTCTTGCCGAGGCCGACGCCGCCATAGAGATAGAGCGGGTTAAAAGGCACATTGTCCGCTTCTGCGACCCGGCGCGCCGCCGCATGGGCGAATTCATTGGGCTTGCCGACGACGAATTCCGAAAATCCAAAGCGCGGATTGAGCGGCGAGGAGAGGCCGTCATGATCCTCCTCGACCGCACGCAGGCGCAAAAACGAGCCCCGCGCCGGCAGCTCATCCGCTGCCGTTTCCGCCGCCGGGGCGTGCGCATCGCTCTTCGTCGCCGCGCCTGGTGCCGGTGCGGCAGCGGGGAACACGAAGACCTCGATCGTCACCAGCCGGACGTCCGGGTTCATCTCACGCCACAATTCACCGATGCGGTCGGCATAGCGCGCACTCACCCAATCGCGCAGGAAGCGCGTCGGCGCGGCCACAAGGGCCTCGCCATTTTCGATACGCCTGAGCGTCAACGGCTTTAACCAGCTGCGAAAAGCGGCGTCGCCCAATTCTTCTTGAAGGTGCGCACGGATGGCGGCCCATTGCTCTTCATGGAGCGGATGCGTGGTTTTAGCGCCGCCGGTCATCGCTCAGCTCTGGACCCAGGGAAGCGCGCGCATTTTCCAGCCGGAGATTGTACCGCGGTGCTTGTCCCCGTCCGACGGGCCTTCGAACCCTTCGATCACATTGTAACAATTGGCGAAACCCTCAGCGGTGCACAATTCGGCCGCCGATGCCGAGCGTGCGCCGCTGCGGCAGATAAAGAGCACAGGCGCCGAAGGCGTCACCCCGGCGGCCGTCAAGTCGGCGGCGAATGTTTGGTTTTGCGACATGTCGGGAAAGCGCTGCCAGGAAATCAGCAGCGTCTTCTTACCGAGCGAATCAAGATCCGGCAGGCCGACAAAATTCCACTCGGCGTCGGTGCGTACATCGACCAGGACGGCGTCGTCATCGTCTGCGAGAAGTTGCCAGGCTTCGTCCGGCGTGACGTCGCCGGCATAAGAGTAGCCGGGCGCAAGCCGTTCCTTGGCTCTGCTTCGCAAACTATCCTGATCGACCCCCACCGTTTCTCCCGGCGCAATATTATTGTTGGCAATAATGCTCATAGCAGCTGAAAATCGGCCAAATCTCCCCGTTTGCGGCGCATTATTATTTTAGCGCGTCGCAAAGAAACCCTTCTTAATTTTGGCGTCCCGCCAGGTTGTTCCGGCGAGTGATGCTAGAGTAATGGCGCGGCGAAGGGCTGGCAACAGGTCCGAAATAGGAACGTCAAAATTAATTTGCGATTTTTTGTCGCGCCCGTCTGAGCTTCGAGTCGAGCGGCGAAAGCTAAGCGATTGGACTCTCAGGACAAGCCGCATTTAGCGGCCAAAACGATACGATCGCCAGGGGCGCAGGAAATTTGTCACAGGGAAAAATTTTTTGCAGCGAGCAGTATAGAGCTGGGCTAGCCGAGCGCTTTGATGCGTTTGTTGAGGCGGGAGATGCGCCGCGCCGCCATGTTCAGATGCAGCACGCCCTTGTTGACGCCGCGCATGATTTCGGGCTGAAACGCCTTCAAAGCTTCCTGGGCGGCGGGTTGGTCGCCGCTCTCGATCGCCTGTTCGACGGTGCGCATGTAGGTCCGTATCCGGCTCATGCGCATGCGGTTGTTTTCGGTATGCTTTTTGAGCTGCCGAATACGCTTTTTCGCCTGCACGGTGTGCGCCATGGCGTACCTGTAATTTTCTGTTTCGGGAAGCGCGGTTATATCGGTCCCACTTGCCGGCGTCAACCGCGCTTGGCGCTCCGATTGCGCCACTATTTATTGCTGAAGGAGGGCTCCCGTTTGTCGATAAACGCCGCCATGCCTTCGGCCTGATCTTCGGTGGCGAAAGCGGAATAGAATACCGCCCGTTCATAGCGCACGCCCTCCGCCAGAACTGTCTCGAACGCCGCGTTCACCGCGGATTTCGCCATCGCCACAACGGGTTGCGAGAGGTGAGCGATGCGCTCGGCGACCTTCATGACCTCGTCCATCAACTCCGCCGCCGGCACCACCCGGCTAACTAGATTGGCCCGTTCCGCCTCCTCGGCGCCGATCATGCGCCCGGACAGAATCATTTCCATCGCCTTCGCTTTGCCCACCGCGCGGGTCAGGCGCTGCGTCCCGCCGGCGCCCGGAATGACGCCGAGGGTAATTTCCGGCTGGCCGAACTTGGCATTGTCGGCGGCGATGATGAAATCGCACATCATAGCGAGCTCGCAGCCGCCGCCCAGCGCATAGCCGGCGACCGCGGCGATGACCGGCTTGCGGCATTTGGTAATGCGCTCCCACGGGCCGATAAAATCTCCCGTATAGGCGTCGACAAAGCTCTTGCCCTGCATTTCCTTGATATCGGCGCCGGCGGCGAAGGCTTTCTCGCTTCCTGTGAGAACGATAACGCCGATGGCGTCATCCGCCTCGAGGTCGTCGAGCGCCGCGTTCAGTTCTCGGATCAAATCGCCATTGAGGGCATTCAGCGCCTTCGGCCGGTCGAGGGTAATTTTCGCCACCCGCTCGGTGCGGTCGAGAATGATATTTTCATATGACATAGCCAATGCTCCGTCTGCTGCGCTTCTTGGCCAAGCGCCGAAATTATTGCAATGATTTGGGTGACAGCACGAACCGGACCACCAGAGCGTGCTCTTCGGGAATGAGTTCTATGCGTAACATCTCGCCTTCGCGCGTAAAAACAAGCCCATCGATGTTTTGCCAGCCGAATTCCGGCATCACGGCGCGGTAGAAATCGGTGGCCTCTTGCGCCCCGACTTCGCCATAGGCATAGGTTTCGACCAGCCGGCCGTCCGGCTTGTCGAAGTCGAGCGCCGGCGTCTCTTCTTCCGTGAGGCCCGCCATCAGGGGAACTTCCTCGATGGCGGCGAGAAACGAAGCGGTCTCATCCTGGGCAAACGCGATCGGCGGTCCGGCCGGTGATGAGACGGCGAGTAAGCCCGCCAGCATTAGCGCTGACGCCGCGCGCAATAGAAGGTCGAGCGCCCGCTCTGCACAATGCGCTTTACCGTCTGTTCGCAATCGCAATTTGGGCATGGCTCCCCTTCGCGTCCATAGACCGAGAATTGATGCTGAAAATAGCCCAATTCGCCGTTTGCTTGAACATAATCGCGCAGCGAGGAGCCGCCGGCCTGAAGCGCGCTGTCGAGGGTTTTGCGGATGGCGGCGGCCAAGCGCTCGGCGCGCCCGCCCTGCACCGTATGGGCCGAACGCCTGGGGCTGATGCCGGCGCCATAGAGCGCCTCGCAAACGTATATATTGCCGAGCCCGGCAACGGTCTTTTGATCCAACAGCGCCGCCTTGATTGGCGAGCGCCTGCCTTTGAGGCGCGACGCCAAATAGGGGCCGTTGAACATGTTGCCGAGCGGGTCGACGCCCATACTGGCGAGCAGGCGGTGCTCGTCCACTTCAGTATCGCTACAGAGCGTCATCAGGCCGAAGCGCCGAGGATCGTTATAGGTGGCGACGGTGCCGTCTTCCATGCGGAAAACCACATGATCGTGCGGCCCATCGGGCAGCGCGCCTGCATCGCCGAGGGTAAAGCGGCCCGACATGCCCAAATGGACGATCAGCACGGTGCGGTTATCGAGATAGGCGAGGATATATTTGCCGCGCCGCTCCAACCGCTCGAAGCGCCGCCCCGTCATGCGCGCCGCGAAGTCTTCCGGCAACGGAATTCTGAGCGTCTGACGGCGCGCTTCGGCGTAGGCCACGCGCTGGCCGAGAAGACGCTTCTCCAATCCGCGCCGGACCGTTTCCACTTCGGGCAATTCTGGCATGGCGCGTAACGTAGCGCCTCCGGGAGTGCTAGGCTATCCTTCGCGCATGCCGGATACGGAAAAAAACGGCGGCGCTGGCGAACAGGTGGATTTCGGCTATCGCCGCATCGAGGCGGAAGAAAAACCGCAGCTGGTGCGCGGGTTGTTCGATCGCGTGGCCAAGCGTTACGATCTCATGAACGACCTCATGAGCGCCGGCGCGCACCGCTTGTGGAAGCGCCAAATGATCGATTGGCTGGCGCCCAAGCCGGGCATGCGCTTCTTGGACGTCGCCGGCGGAACCGGGGATATCGCCTTTCGGGTGCACACGCGGCTCGCCGGCGACGCTAAGATTACCGTCTGCGATTTGAGCGAAAACATGCTTTCGGAAGGGCGTATGCGCGGCTGGGACCAGGGCATCCTTGCCGGTATCGACTGGGTGGTGGGAGATGCCGAGGCGTTGCCGGTGGCGGCCAGCCATGCCGATGCTTACACCATCGCCTTCGGCATTCGCAACGTGACCCATATCGAAAAGGCGTTGGCGGAAGCGGCGCGGGCGTTAAAACCGGGCGGGCGCTTTCTCTGCCTCGAATTCAGCCCCGAACAGGCGCCCGGCCTCGACCGCCTCTATGAAATCTATTCCTTCTCCGTCATTCCGGCGCTCGGCGGTATCGTCGCCGGAGACCGCGATTCCTACCGCTATTTGGTGGAAAGCATCCGCCGCTTCCCGGCGCCGGCTAATTTCGCCGGGTTGATCCGCGACGCCGGGTTCGGCGGCATCAATTGGCGCCCGTTGAGCGGCGGCATCGCGGCGCTGCACTCGGCCTGGCGCATCTGATCACGGCCTCTGAGATGCGGCGGACGGTAAAAAATGTTTGGCGCCTGGTGCGAGTCACCTGGATTCTCGGGCGCTATGACGCGCTCTTTCTCCTGAAAGACGCCAAAATCGCCCCTTCCGTCACCTGGATTGCGGGCCTCGCGCCGAGGCGGCGCGGCTTGGGCCGCAAGGGCGAACGGCTTGCCGCGGCGCTCCAGGTCCTCGGCCCGAGCTTTATCAAGTTCGGCCAGGCACTCTCCACCCGCCCCGATTTGATCGGCGAGGAGGTTGCCGGAGAATTGTCCGAATTACAGGACCGCCTGCCGCCGTTCAGCGGCAAGGCGGCGCGCCGAATCGTCGAGCGCGAGCTCAATCAGCCGCTCGACGCGCTGTTCACCGAATTCGATATCGAGCCGGTGGCCGCCGCGTCCATCGCCCAGGTGCATCTCGCGCGCACCATCGAAGGCGATGCGGTGGCGGTGAAAATCCTGCGCCCCGGCATTGAGGACGCTTTTGCCCGCGATCTCGAGCTGTTTTATTGGCTGGCGGCGCTTTCCGAGCGCGCGCTGCCGTCCTGGCGTCGTCTCAAGCCGGTCGAGGTCATCCGCACATTCGCCGAAAGCGTGGCGATGGAAATGGATTTGCGCATCGAGGCCGCTGCGGCCTCCGAAATCCGCGAAAATTGTGACGACGATCCGATGTATTGCGTACCCAAGGTGGATTGGCAGCGCACCAGCCAGCGCGTCCTGACGCTTGAGCGGGTCGAGGGCCAATCCATCGACGAGCGCGAAAAACTGGAAGAAGCGGGCCATGATCCGCGTGAAATCTTAAGAATCACCGCTGGCGCCTTCTTTCGGCAGGTCTTTCGCGACGGGTTCTTCCATGCCGATCTCCATGCCGGCAATCTTCTGGTCGATACCCAAGGCCGGGTGAACGCTGTCGATTTTGGCATCATGGGCCGGCTTGACCGCGACACGCGGCGCTATCTCGCAGAAATGCTGCTGGGATTCCTGCTTGGCAATTACGAACGCGTCGCCGAGGTGCATTTCGAGGCCGGCTATGTGCCCCGGCACAAATCGAAAGCCGCCTTCACTCAGGCGATACGCTCGATCGGCGAGCCGATTCTCGGCAAACCGCTGCATGAGATCTCGCTCGGCCAGCTCTTGGGGCATCTCTTCAAAGTCACCAAGACCTTCGAAATGGAAACCCAGCCGCAACTCCTCCTACTGCAGAAAACGCTTCTGATGGCCGAGGGCCTGTGCCGGCGCCTCAATCCGGATGAAAATATGTGGGCCCTGGCGCAGCCCCAGATCGAGCGCTGGGCGCGCGAAAATCTCGGTCCCGAGGCGCGTCTGCGCGATGCTGCGGCGGAAAGCTTGGCGGCGCTGAGGCGTGTGCCGCGCATGCTGGAGCGGGCCGAGAGCGCGCTCGAAAATTTCGAAAACGGAGTTATCCCGAACACCGGCGCGCAACAGGGCGCTTGGCGCATGGGCCGCCTCGACGGCGTGCATGCGGCGCTCGGCTTGATCGCCGCCCTGTTGGCAGCGCTGCTGATACTGCAACTGACTTAGGCGAGAGCCGCCGCTACGCCGCGATGCTGGATTCGGAAATCAGGCTTTCCTGGCGCCTGAGCGCCGCCACCGCGTCTTCGAGCGAGGTTCGGACAAAATATGCCGATTGCAGCGGCTGCAATTGGCCGACAGCCGACATGTCGGTCGATATCACCACACCAATCCGCGCATAGCCGCCGACGCTCGGCGAATCGACGCCGAGGACGATCGGCTCGACCCCGGACGGCACCTGTATGGTGCCGACCGGCGCGCCCGGATCGATTACCAGATTCGACGGATCCTCGCCGGCCTCTTCAATCAGATAGCGCGGCCGCCCGGGGCGGAAGCTTAAGTCGGGGCCGATAAACCGCATCCCGGTGCGGTCCGATTTCGGGTTGAGTTTCCATGCGTTGGCGTAAAATTCTGCCTCGCTCTCTTCGGTAAAGTGATGCGCTTCGGGGCCGCGCACCACCCGAGCCTGCTGCAGGCCGGAATAAGACGGCACCAGCTCTGACCGTAATGCGCGGCCTGCAAATGCTTGCCAATCAGCGTCGGCCGGGCCAATGGGAAGCTTGTCACCTTGTTTGAGGGCGCGCCCTTCGAAGCCGCCGAATTGTCCGCTGGCATGGGTGGCGCGGCTGGCGAGATAGAGCGGTACGTCAACGCCGCCATGCACCGCCAAATAGGCGCGCGCCCCGGATGTTGCCATGCCGAAAACAAGTGTTTGGCCGGCGCGGAGTAGGAATGCCTGCCAGCGGGGCGCCGGCGTGCCATCGCACCTCACGCCCATGTCGGCGCCCGTAACCGCGACCAGCAGGTCAGAGCCGGCGCGCACCTCGAGACCGGCCATGGTGATTTCAAGTCCGGCGGCGCCCGGGTCGTCGCGCAAGATGAGCGGCCCGCCGGTGGGATTTCCAACCAGCAGGTTGGCGATGCGCAGCGCAAATCCATCCTGCGCGCCGGAGGGTGGGATCCCCAGCGATTGGCCGCCTTGGCGGCCCATATCCTGAACCGTGGTGTGCAGCCCGCCTCTCAACACCTCAAGCATCATGCCAGACTCCACGAACTGTCCGGGTCTGTTTTTTCCGCCGGCTCGCCCAGGCTCTCGAGCCAGGCGATATAACCGGCACAATCGAAATTTTCTTCCTCGACATTATATTCGTAGCTTCCGGCCTCCACCGACGCCCGGATATCGTCATATTCGTCGCGCGAGACGGCGCGGTAACGGTGCCGGTCGCCGGCTTTGGCGAGCACGGGACCATCGGCGAAAGCTGCGTTTTTCTGCTCAGCTTCGAATATGTTGATCGGCGTGCGGCCGAATAGCTGGCCACCACCGGGAACCCGGATCGGATAGATCGTCGAGGTGGTGCCGCCAAAATTCAGCAGACGCGCAGGGGTCCAGCTGCGCGGGGTACGGTAAAGCGGCGCGCCGATCCGCCGGCGCGGGTCCATGGCGTAAGACATGAACGCGCCCGGCACAAAGCCGACCCCGGTGACCCAATAATCGCTCGCCGTATGCGCATGGATCACCTGTTCGGGCGTCATATTGTTGAATTCGGCGATATATTCCATGTTGTTGCGCACACCGGAGGCCTCGGCGCACTCGCGCGACCATGGGTCGTCATAAAGTGCCGGAATGGTCATCTTGCGGCTCGGGAGGCTGCCGACATCGCCC